>JAONGR010000109.1 GCA_028375605.1 Arcobacteraceae bacterium | reverse complement strand
ACAAATTAAACATGTAGAAAACGCTTCAATTATTGTAGCAACTCCAGGAAGATTTTTAGATCTTCTTTCAAAAAAACAAATCTCAATTGATCCTAAATACGTAGTTTTAGATGAAGCAGATGAGATGATGGATATGGGATTTTTAGATGATATTAAAGAGATTTTTAATTATCTAAAAAATAGAGAACAAACTTTAATGTTCTCAGCAACTATGCCTGCTCCAATTAAAAAACTTGCAGAAAGAGTTCTGAATGAACCTGCATTTGTAACAGTAACAAAACAAGAGATGACAAATGCAAAAATTGAGCAATCATTTTATGTAGTTGAAGAATATGAAAGAGATGATGCATTAATCAGACTTTTTGACTATAAAGATCCATCAAAAGCGATCGTTTTCTGTAAAATGAAAAGAGATGTTGATAGATTAGCTACATATTTAGTAGCTCAAGGTTATGCAGCAAAAGGTCTGCATGGAGATATGGAGCAAAGACAAAGAGAAGAAGTTATTCGTGCTTTTAAATCTGATACTTTAGAAGTTTTAGTTGCTACTGATGTTGCAGCTCGGGGACTAGATGTAAAAGGTGTTTCTCACGTATTTAATTATCAGTTACCATTTGATTCTGAAAGTTATGTTCATAGAATTGGTAGAACTGGTCGTGGTGGTCAAGAAGGTAAAGCTGTTTCTATTGTAACTCCAGCAGAATTTAGAAGCTTACATAAGATTCAAAAAGATGTTGGTGCAAAAATTGAAAGTAGAATCATACCAAATAAAGAAGCTGTAAAATTTAAAGCAATTGATGGAATTAAAGCTGATATCGCAGCTCAAGAAATTGATGAATCAGTTATCGAAATCATTGAATCAATGAAAGATCAATTTGACTTATCAACACTAACTTATAAGTTAGCTACTATTTTATTAAAACAAAATAGTGTTAAAGGTAAAGACAATATCGGTAAAACTAAAAAAGATATCGAATTTTTATTAGAACGTGCACTTAAAGGTGGCGCTGGTGGTGGCCGAGGTGGTCGAGGTGGTCATAGCAGAAGTAGAAATAGATCTGGTGGAAATAGAGATAGAAATAGATCTGGCGGAGATAGAAACAGATCTGGCGGTGGTAGATCTGGTGGCGGTGATAGCCGTGGTAGATCTGGTGGTGGAGATAGAGGAAGAAGATAAGATTCTATGACTCTACAAAAAAAGGCAACCATTGTTTCAAGTAGTGTTGCCGCTTTTTTAACACTAATTAAACTAGCAATTGGAATCATGAGTGGTTCCGTTGCTGTCTTAGCTTCAGCTATAGACTCTATTCTTGATATGTTTGTATCATTATTCAATTACTTTGCTATATCAAATTCAGAAAAACCAGCAGACAAATATTTCAATTATGGTCGAGGTAAAATTGAAGCATTAGCAAGTGTCATTGAAGGTGTAATAATTACCCTTTCTGGACTCTTTTTACTATATACAGCAATTAATAAATATTTTTCAAATCAAGTTTCAACTTATCTTGACATCTCTCTTATTGTTATGGTTATATCATTATTTATTACAATTGGATTAGTTGCATATTTAAATGCAGTAGCCAAAAAAACGAATAATATGGTTATTAAAGCTGATGCGTTACATTATAAAACAGATGTATGGGTAAATGGGGCAGTTTTATTTTCATTAGTAATTGTTTATTTTACAAAATATGAAATTGTAGATATCATAATAGGTACTGGTATCTCAATTTTTATTATTTATAGTGCATATGAACTAATAGAAGATGGTATTTTAGTTCTCTTAGACAGAGCTTTACCTGAAAAAACTGCGTTAAGTATAGAAAAAATATTTTCCCAAGATGAAAATGTAAATGACTATCATGATTTAAAAACACGAAATGTAGGTGAACATAACTATGTAGATGTTCACTTAGTATTTGACTGTATTATGACCCTTATGTCAGCACATAAAATATCTGATAAAATTGAAGATAAAATAAGAGAACTCGATAAAAGCAAAAATTGGATAATTAACATCCATATGGATCCTTATGATGATTCAGAAATAAATAATCAAGAAAACAGTATAATCAAACCAAAATAAATTAATATATATAAATATATAATAGAGGTAGAAAACAGATGATTGAATGGATGCAAAAACACAAGAAATGGCTAATTGTAACGATTTGGATAAGTACAATTGCTTTTGTAGGAGCTGGTTTTGTAGGCTGGGGGAGTTATGATTATGAAAAATCAACAAGTACAGTTGCTATTGTAGGAGAAAAAGAAGTTCCCCTAAAAGATTTACAAAATGAATATAGTAGTTTATATTCACAATATCAACAAATGCTAGGTGA
>JAONGR010000108.1 GCA_028375605.1 Arcobacteraceae bacterium | reverse complement strand
CAACTTATATATAGTTTAACCATGATTTTAAAGATTCTCTTTCTCTTAATAAAGTAGTTCTACTTCCATGCCCTGGGTAGATATTAAAATCATCTTTCCAAGCTAAAACTTTATGAATACTATTTTTCATATCCTCAGGACTTGAAAAAGGAAAATCAACTCTACCTATAGAACCAGAAAAAATAAAATCACCAGAAAATAAATTATTTTCTATTTGAATTGCACTACATCCTGGAGTATGTCCAGGGAAAAAATGGAAAGTAATCTCAATACCTTCTAAAATTATTTTTTGATCATGTTCCATTTCAAAATCAGGAAAACTTTGAGGGGCTCCTCTTCCTAACGGATCATTCTCAAGCATAAAACAATCATCTTTTGGACAATAAAGAGGAATCTCAAGTTTTTTACTTAACTCATCATTACTCCATATATGGTCAAAATGACCATGTGTATTTAGTATTGCAAGAGGATTAGTAACATTTTGAAGAACCCATTTTGTTGCTCCAACACCCGGATCAATTATAAAATCTTTATTATCAATTGTTGCAATATAACAATTAGTTTCATAAGGACCCATTGGTTGGATTTGAATTTTCATTATTATTTAAACCAACTCTTTACTTTACTAAACATACCTTCAAAAACATCTTCATGAGGTTTTGATTCAATTCCAAAACTCTCTTGTAGCTTTTCTAAAATTTCTCTTTGCTCAACATTAACATTATCTGGATATTGAATTTTAATTTGTGCAATAAAGTTTCCTTTACCGTAACCATTTACATTACTTACACCTTCACCTTTAAAAACAATTTGTTCTTTATCTCTAGTACTTGTCGGTATTTTAAGCTCTAACTCACCTCTTAATCCAGGGATTGTAATAGTATCGCCTAAAGCAATTTGTGTAAAAAACAATGGAACTTCTAAATAGATATCATCATCATTTCTAATAAAATGTTTATCTTCTTCAACATTGATCACAATATATAAATCACCTCGACTTCCATCTGGAGCTATATTACCTTTATTACCTACCCGTATTCTATTTCCATGATTAATCCCTTCTGGGATATCCACTTTAAAAGATTCATTTTTTTCTTCATAACCTTTACCACTACAACTAGGGCATTTAGCAGCAACTGCCTGACCCGTACCATTACAGTGAGGACATGTTTGTGCAAATGTCATAAAACCTTGCTTCATATGTACTTGACCTTGTCCATTACATGTTTTACAAACACTTAATTTTCCACCCTTAGCACCACTACCTTTACATGGTTTACAAGCTGTTTTATATTTATATTTTAGCTCTTTGTTACATCCAAACACTGCTTCATTAAATTCTAAATCTACTTCAAGTTCTGTATCTAAATCATAATTATATGTTTTTCGCTGACGCTGTCGACCACCGCCAAAACCGCCACCTCCGAACATCTCTTCAAAAATAGAACCTAAATCATCAAATCCTCCACCTCTTGAGAATCCTCCACCTTGTCCATGTCCTTCTAATCCAGCTTTACCATGTCTATCATAAATTGCTCTTTTTTCTTGATCACTTAATACTTGATATGCTTCATTTACTGCTTTAAAATTTTCCTCAGCTTCATTATCACCTGGATTTTTATCAGGATGATACTTCATAGCCATTTTTCTATATGCTTTTTTAATTGTACCTTTTTCAGCACTTCTTTCTACTTCTAATATTTCATAATAACAAAGATCAGTCAATATTTTTCCTTTTAATTTTTATAATACTTTAGTCATTTATTTTATCTAATATTAGCTATAATAATTCTTATGAATAAAGGTTTAGAAAAGTTTTACGATCTAGTAGAATCGTTTGAAATGCTCCCTACTATTGGAAAAAAATCTGCTATACGATTAGCATATCATGTCGTTACAGAAAACACATACATAGGTATGAAACTAGCACATAGTATAGAAACAGCAGTAAGAGACATTAGACAATGCACTAAATGCCATGCTATGAGTGAACATGAAATTTGTGAAATATGTCTAGACGACGATAGAGATAATACTACATTATGTATTGTGCAAAGTGCAAAAGATATTTTTATCATTGAAGAGTCAAAACAATTTAGTGGTAAATATTTTGTAATTGAGTCTTTAGAAGATCATATAATCAATGACCTTCTAAAATTAGTCGACAAATCAGAAGTAAAACATATTTTATTTGCGGTAACCCCAAGTTTAGCAAATGATGCTTTTATTTTATATATTGAAGATAGATTAAAAAATAAAGAGATCACATTTACAAAAATTGCACAAGGAGTACCAACAGGTGTTAGTTTAGAAAATGTTGACATAATCTCTCTTTCAAAAGCAATTACTG
>JAONGR010000107.1 GCA_028375605.1 Arcobacteraceae bacterium | reverse complement strand
ATACAACTCCTGAAGATTTTTATCCTGAAATTATGGCTATAAATGCAGAAAAAATAGCGAAAGAAAATAATCTTGAATGTAAAGTATATGGTGAAGATTATTTAGAAACAAATGGTATGAATGCAATGCTGGCAGTGGGACGTGCTTCAAGACATGAAAGTAAACTAATTCACCTGACACACAAACCTAAAAATCCAAAAGGAAAAGTTGTCATTGTAGGTAAAGGTTTAACTTATGATAGTGGTGGTTTAAGTTTAAAATCTACTGGTGGATTAACAATGAAATGTGATAAAAGTGGAGGATGTGCTGTTTTAGGTATTATGGATGCGATTAGTAAACTAAACTATGAGTATGAAGTTCATGGTATTATAGGTGCAGTTGAAAACATGATAGGTGGAGATGCTTACAAGCCAGACGATGTATTAGTAGCTAAAAATGGTAAAACAATTGAAGTTCGAAATACTGATGCAGAGGGAAGATTAGTACTTGCTGACTGTTTATGTTATGCACAAGATGAGATCAAAGATATCGATTATATTTTTGATATGGCAACATTAACAGGTGCTTGTATAGTTGCACTTGGTGAATATACCACAGGTGTTATGGGTCATAGTGAAAAAATGAAGAAAAAGTTACTAAATGCTTCTTATACTTCAGGTGAATTAATTGGTCTTTTACCTTCAAATAGATATTTATTAAATAAGATGAATAGTAAAGTTGCAGATATTACAAATTCAGGTAGTTCAAGAGCCGGTGGAGCAATTACAGCTAGTATATTTTTAGATAATTTTATTGCTAAAGAAAATAAGAAAAAATGGTTACATCTAGATATTGCAGGAGCAGCTTATCGTGAAGAGTCATGGGGATATAATCCTTTTGGTGCAACTGGAGCTGGTGTTCGTTTGATATTGAAATTTATAAGTGAATTAAGATAGTTTAAAAACTATCTTACTCTTAGTTTAAATCTTTATGTGCGAGTGGTTTGAAGTACTCAATATTGTATTTAGAAAATATTTTTTTGATAGTACCATTTTGATGTAATTCATTCATATATCCATCTACTCTATATGATAATGCTCTAAAGTCCGTTCGAACTGCAACACCTAAGTCCCATTCAGATTTTACATATCTTAGTCTTTCACTAATATAAAATTTGTCTTGATTATTGAGATAATCGAGTCCAAATTCCAATTGTGATTTTAGACCAGCAACTGCATCAATCTTCCCATTCTTTAGATCTTTTATGGCATCATTTATGTTTATGTAATGCTTTACACTAGATTGTAATGCTCCTCTAAAAGAAGAAGTAAGGTGAGAATCAGGAAGAGTGTCAATCTCTACTCCAATTTTATAAAACTTAAAAATTGCAAGATTTCGTATCTCAGGAATAGTCTTTTTGTTTGTTGCTATTACCCAAGACTCTGAATGATAAGGTGATTTAATAACTACGAGTTCATTATCTAACTCGCCAGTACTTTTATTTGTTTGTCTAATAAAGTCATAATCATAAGGTACTCTAAACATAATATCAACTTTTGTTTTATGTATTAGATTACCTTTCCAAATTAAATTTCTTAAATCATCTTCTAAGTTTTCATCAGACCCAGTCCAGTACCAAATAGGTTTCACACCCATTTTTTTAGAAATCTCATTTGCTATATCTATATCAATACCTTTAGCAACTCCATTTTCTAGATAAGAATAAGGTGGAAAGTTTTCATAGACGGCAATTATTATATCACCACTTTCCTCTATTTCATCAAGAGAACGAGAATTTAAATTGATACAAAGTAATAAAATTACAAATAGTATATTAAGAGATTTCATATTTAAACCTTAGTCAGCAGGTACTGTTTCAATCCAAGTTCTAATTGCCCAGATAGCTTCATTTGATAATACACCTTTAAATGGAGGCATATATACATTACCGTTTCTTACTGCACCTTCTTGAACTTTACCAATAAAGTACTCATCAGTATCATCATCACCAGCTTCTAAATATCTTAAATCTGGAGCAATACCACCAGAAACAGCTCCTAAACCATGACATCTAGCACAGTTAGAGTTATATCCTGATTTACCAATTTCGATTGCTGTAGCATTTTCTCTAAGTGGATTAACAATAACATCATCACTTACATGTGGAAGACCTTTTGTATCCATTGCTTGTGGTGTAACATCACCATGACCAAAACTTAATGTTGATAATGTCAATACACAACATGCTAATTTAGTTAATTTATTCATTTTTTACCCTTTTAATTGAATTAATATATTATAATATTTAATTATAGCTTGAGTATAGCAATTTACTTATTTACTCTAAAATATTTTCAATCAATTTTGTAATTAGCTTATTTAC
>JAONGR010000106.1 GCA_028375605.1 Arcobacteraceae bacterium | reverse complement strand
CAGCAAACTCTTTAATATTTTCATCTAATTTAGAAGATATGTCAAAATTTTCATTTAATAATTCATTTCGGAAAGTATAAATAACTTTTCTTTGTTCATTAGCTACATCATCATATTCTAAAAGATGTTTTCTACTTTCAAAATGCATTGTTTCAACTTTTTTCTGTGCATTTTCAACTGCTCGAGTAACCATACCTGATTCTATATGTTCACCTTCTTCAAGACCAAGTCTACTCATAACTCCAGCAATCTTATCACTACCAAAAATTCTTAAAAGATTGTCTTCTAAAGATAAATAAAATTGAGAAATACCCTCATCTCCTTGTCGTCCAGCTCTACCTCTTAACTGATTATCAATTCTTCTTGATTCATGACGTTCAGTCCCTAAAATCATCAATCCGCCAAGCTCTAAACACTCATCAGGAATTTTAATATCTACACCACGTCCAGCCATATTTGTAGCAATAGTCACAGCACCTTTTTGCCCAGCATCTTCAACTATTTTACCCTCTTGAGCATGTTGTTTTGCATTTAAAACAGTATGAGGTATTTTGTCTGCTTTTAAAAGAGCATGTAAATGTTCTGATTTTTCAATAGAAGCCGTTCCGACAAGGATAGGCTGACCTGTTTTAGAAACCTCTTTTATTTTATTTGAAACTGCAATAAACTTTTCTCTTTCTGTTTTATAAATAAGATCATTTTTATCGTCTCTTAAAATTGGAACATTGGTAGGAATACTCACAACGTCAAGATTATATATCTCCCCAAACTCAGTAGCTTCCGTTTGTGCTGTACCTGTCATACCTGCAAGTTTTCCATACATTCTAAAATAATTTTGGAATGTTATATCGGCTAATGTTTGAGACTCATCTTGAATCTTCACACCCTCTTTTGCCTCTAAAGCTTGATGTAATCCATCTGAAAATCTTCTACCTTCACTTAGTCTTCCAGTAAATTCATCTACAATAATAATTTCATTATCTTGTACAACGTAATCTACATCTTTTTCAAAAATATTATTAGCTTTTAATGCTTGATCTAGATGGTGAGATAAAGAGGCATTTTCAAGAGAATACATATTATCAACTTCAAAATATTTTTGAGCATTTAAGATACCATCTTCTGTTAATAACACACCTTTATTTTTTTCATCAACTATATAGTCTCCAGTAACAGTGTCCGTTTCATCTGCTTTTTTAGCTTCTGTTTTTTCACCTTTAATCAGTTTTTGAGCTATCTCATTTGAACGTAGATAGTCAGTACTTTTATGGCTAGTTGGTCCTGAAATGATAAGAGGAGTTCTTGCTTCATCAATTAAAATTGAATCAACTTCATCAACAATAACAAAATTATATTTTCGTTGTACTTTTTCTTCTAACGAATAATGCATATTATCTCTTAAAAAATCAAATCCAAATTCGTTATTTGTTCCATAAGTTATATCTGCAGCATATTGTTCTTTTCTAAAACCATCTTCATGTATATCACCAGTTAAAATACCAACACTATATCCTAGGAAATTATACAGTGGCTCTAATTCTTTTGCATCTCTTGAAGCTAAATAATCATTTACAGTAACAACATGAACACCTTCACCCGCCATAGCATTTAAAACTACCGCTAAACTACCAACAAGTGTTTTCCCTTCACCTGTTTTCATCTCTGCAATTCGACCATCATTTAAAACCATTCCACCTACAAGTTGAACATCATAATGTCTCATTCCTAAGACTCTTTTACTAGCTTCCCTTGTAATTGCAAAACTTTCATTTAATACATCATCTAAAGTTTTTGTCTTACTTTGGACTTCTTCTTTAAGTTTATTAAAATTTTCTTGTAATTCTTCATCACTTAAACTACTAAAAGTCTCTTCAAGTGCAGAAATTATTACTGCACGTTTATTATATTTTTTTACTTCTTTATCGTTTCTAGTTCCAAATATTTTTGAAAATATATTTACCATTTGCAATTATTCCTTAATGAATTATTTATCATAATTAGTTTTATCACTGATTTTATCCAAAAGTAACTGAAAGCGATTTTAGAGCAGGTTAGGAAGTACTTTATTTAAAGTAATCTTTTGTATTAATTTTAAATTATTTAGTTTTTGGTATAAAATACATTACAGTCTCAAAAATACCTTCCATATAATGACGAAGATATATTTTGTAATTTGGATTTATATTAAGAACTTTTTGTGGTACTTTGTACCAATCTTCAGCTTTATGATAAATGCAAATTGCTAAAATTGGAGAATCTTTTTTTATAATATCTGATGCTCCCTCTATTGCATCTTGTTCGGCACCTTCGATATCCATTTTAATAAAATCTATTTTATCCGAAAGTATATTATCTAAAGTATCAATCTGCAACGCTTGATAATCATGTGTACAATTATTTGGTACTGGGTTATCATCTAAAGTTAATACT
>JAONGR010000105.1 GCA_028375605.1 Arcobacteraceae bacterium | reverse complement strand
TCAAACTTATTATTAGATTTTCGATCACCTGTGAAATACGGTGTACTAAACAAAAAAGGGTCTTCATGGCAGATATTATAAACGGAACAGTTAAATGGTTCAATAGTGAAAAAGGTTTCGGTTTTATCGAACAAGAAAATGGTAGTAAAGATATATTTGTACACTTCAGACAAATTAATAGTAATGGTTATGAAAGAGCAACTTTAGCAGATGGTCAAAAAGTAACTTTTGAAATCGGTGAAGGTCAAAAAGGTCCTCAAGCAGAAAACGTTACAGGTCTGTAATTACCTTTATTGAGTAGATTTTATCTACTCAATACATAAATTATCATATACTCTTTCAAATTTAAAAATCACATAAATTTACAAAATTATTCGACTTATAGGTAAGACGACATGCAAAATAACTTCTATTTAAATATAAAAACAGCACTAACAGCAAAAACACCAAATGAAAAGACAATACTCTTTAAAAATATTTATCAAAAGTTTTTAGATCACAAATACGATTTTACACCTTCAAATGAAATAGAAGTATTTGATACTCCAGCTTATTCTTCATTTTGTAATATTGTGGATCAAAGAAAAGTACCTCAAAGAAAAAATTTGGCAAGTCAAGAAGGTCAAATAATTTTGCTCCATGCAATAGCGCATATAGAATATAGTGCTATTGATTTAGCTTTAGATGCATGTTATAGATTTCAGAATATGCCACATACGTTTTATGAAGATTGGATGAAAGTAGCAGATGATGAGTTACGTCACTTTCATATGATTAATGACTTACTAGAAACATATGATGTGAAATATGGAGATATTGATGTCCATCAAGTTCTTTTTGATGCATGCATGAAAACTCAAGAACTAATACCTCGAATGGCTTTAATTCCACGTTATATGGAAGCAAATGGTCTTGATGCAAATGCAATGATGATAAATAAACTAAAAAAAATTCCTAATACAGATAAAATAATTGATCTATTAGAGATTATTTTAGAAGAAGAAGTAGATCATGTTAAAAGAGGCGATGTTTGGTATAAATATGCATGTGAGAAAAAAGAAGATTTCTCATGTGATTACTTTCAAATAGTAGATAAAGTATATCCAAACTCATTTAGAACAAATAAAAATATAAATGTCCAAGCTAGAAAACGAGCTGGATTTAGTGATGAAGAAATAAACATTTTACTTAATAAATAAAATGTTCATTACCTAGAGACCGTAAAATAAACTGTGTAAACCCACCTCTTATTTCTAAATCACTTAGTATATTTTGACATAATTTCACTAAAAAATATACTAAGTTGAGGAAAAATCTCATACCAATTTCTGATACTATTAGTATTCCATTTGTTCTGTTGTTCCTGTGTGGCAAGATACATAACTTTAAAAGCTGACTCAACTGTAGGAAATGAACCTTTCGATTTTGTCTTTCTTTTAATGGTTGCATTTAAAGATTCTATTGGATTTGTAGTATAAATTAGCTTTCTCACTGAATCTGGATATTTGAAGAAAGTTGAAAGTTCATCCCAGTGATTTGTCCATGATACAGTAATATTAGGATATTTTTTACCCCAAATATCATTAAACTCAGTTAGTGCTAATTGCGCATCTTCATCGTTATGCGCTGAGTATACAGACTTTAAATCCTTTGCTACTGCTTTTCTATCTTTCCAAGATACAAATTTCAATGAGCTTCTTATTTGATGAACTATACACCTTTGTATCTCTGATTTAGGATAAACTGCTTTAATAGCTTCATTAAATCCATTAAGACCATCTATTGCAAAGATCAGCACATCTTGAACACCTCTTTTTTGAATATCATTTAAAACTGTTAACCAGTATTTACTAGTTTCATTCTCACCTATCCAAATACCTATTATTTCTTTTTTACCTTCTAGTGTCACTCCTAGCATTATATATGCTGCTATATTTTTAACTACTCTATCAACTCTGATTTTTAAAACTGTGGCATCCATAAATATTATTGGATAAATTGCATCTAATGGACGACTCTGCCATTCATTGGCTTTTTCAATAACTTTTTCTGTGATATTTGAAATAGTTTGAGTAGATAATTCATAACCATATAAATCATCAAGATGAAGTTGAATGTCTCTTACACTCATACCTTTGGTATAGAGTGATAAAATTAAATCCTCACTTCCCTCTAAAAGTACTTCTCTTTTTTTAACCAGTTGTGGTTCAAAGCTTGAATCTCTATCTCTTGGTATAGAGACATCAAATTGTCCATATTTAGATTTGATTGTTTTATCATTGTATCCGTTACGTGAATTGGAAATGTTCGACTCTTGATGTTTATCGTAGCCTAAATGTGAAGTTAGTTCTTCTTGGGATGCAGTTTGTATTACTTCTTTGAGTATATTTTTAAACTCTGCAGTAATATCATCAAGAGAAGTTATCTCTCCTGATGCTAATTGTTTTTTTAATTCTTCGTG
>JAONGR010000104.1 GCA_028375605.1 Arcobacteraceae bacterium | reverse complement strand
AGCTGCTAGTCCTGCTTTATTTTCAGTTATTACTGCCTCTGGAGCGTTTGCTACAAATCTTTCATTTGATAACATACCATTTAGTTTCATAATCTCTTTTTCTAATTTTTCTTTTTGACGAGTAAGTTTAGAGATGATTGGAGTCATATCTATTTCACCAGTTGGTAAGTATACCTCTAAGTTATCAGAAACATCAGTGATGCTGTTTTCTACTTTTGCATCTACAAACTCAATAGACTCAACTTTTGCTAATTTTTCTATAAATGGCTTGATAATGTCTTGGTTAATATTGTTGTCTAATTTGATGTATGCTTTAGCTATTTTAGAGTTACCCATATCTATAACTACTTTTGCTCGTCTAAGAGCTGTGATAGCTTCTTCTATGATAGTAAATGTAGATTCTGCTTCTTCATCTTTTTTAATCTCTGAAGGGAAGTTATTGATCATTAAAGATTCACCTTCTTCAATAGTAGTACCTGAAAGCTTATGGTATAAGTGGTCAGCAATAAATGGCATAAATGGACTTACCATTTTTAAAGTTTCTTTAAAAATGCTCCCGAGTTCACTGATGCTATTTTTATCACCTTTTGAGTACTCAATACCCCAGTCACAAAATTCATTCCATACGAATTTATATAACTCAGATGCAGCTTCGTTGAACTTGTATGCTTCTAATGCAGTTCTTACATTATCTACTGCAAGAGATAATCTAGATTGCATATATCTACCTAATACAGTTTTAATCTCTATATCTTTTAAGTCTGCAAATGTTTCAACATTTAATTGTAAGAAATTTGTTGCATTATAAAGTTTATTTGTAAAGTTTCTAAATTGTTCTAAGTTTTTTTCACCAAGTTTGATGTCTCTTCCTTGAACAGCCAAGTAAGCAAGTGTAAACCTAATAATATCTGCTGAATGTTCCTCTACCATATCTAAAGGATCGATTACATTTCCTTTTGATTTTGACATTTTTGCACCAGTTTCATCACGAACTAGGGCATGCATGTATATATCTTTAAATGGTAACTCACCTTCAAAGTGATCACTCATCATCATCATTCTAGCAACCCAAAAGAACATAATATCAAAACCAGTAATTAACAATGAATTAGGAAAGAAATCTTTCATATCTTGGTCTTTGTTATATAACTCTTGTAGTTTATCGTTATTTCCCCATCCTAATGGTGACATAGCCCAAAGAGCAGATGAGAACCATGTATCAAGTACATCTGGGTCTTGCGTATATTTTTTATTTCCACATTTAGGACAAGCTTCTGGATGATCTTCTGTATCTGCCCATTGGTGATTACATGTTGAATCATCACATGTAAATACTGGAATTCTATGTCCCCACCATAATTGTCTAGAGATACACCAAGGTCTAAGTTCATCCATCCATGCTGTATATGAGTTTATCCAATGTGCAGGATGGAAGTTATTATTTTCTTTTGTTTTTGCTATAGAATTAGCTGCAATTTTTTCAGATAAAAACCATTGTTGAGAAATAAATGGCTCAACTATGTTTTTACATCTATAACAGTGTCCTACCTGATGAACATGATCTTCAATTTTTATAATATATCCAGCATTCTCTAAAGCTTTTACGATAACGGGTCTAGCTTCTATTCTTTCAAGTCCCTCAAATTCTCCACAGTAGTCATTTAAAATACCTTCTTCATCAAATACTTTGATGAATTCTAAATTATGTCTTTTCCCAACTTCGTAATCGTTTTGGTCATGTGCTGGAGTCACTTTTACCACACCTGTTCCAAATTCCATATCAACATGAGTATCTGTAATAACCTTGATTTTTCTATTTGTTAAAGGTAGTAATACTTCTTTTCCAACAATGTTTGTATATCTTGAATCTTCAGGATGTACCATGATAGCAGTATCACCAAAATAAGTTTCAGGTCGTGTAGTTGCAACTTCAAGTTCACCTGAACCATCAGCAAATTTATAAATCATATGATAAAATTTACCATTTACTTCTTCATGCTCAACTTCGATATCAGATAATGCACCATCATGTGTACACCAGTTTACCATGTAGTTGTTTTGTGTAATTTGCCCTTCGTTGTATAAAGAAACAAACGCTTCTTTTACTGCTTCTTGAAGACCTTCATCCATAGTAAATCGTTCACGTTTCCAAGCAGGAGTAACACCTAGTTTTCTCATTTGGTGTACAATATTTCCACCAGATGTTTCTTTTTGAAGCCAAGCTCTTTCTAAGAATTTTTCACGTCCGAGTTCTTCTTTTGTAGTACCTTCAGCAAGTAATTGCTTTTCAACTACATTTTGAGTAGCGATTCCAGCATGATCTGTTCCTGGCTGCCATAGCGTTTTAAATCCATCCATTCTTTTATATCTAGTGATAATATCTTGTAAAGTAAAGGTAAGTGCATGCCCTATATGTAAGCTTCCTGTTACATTTGGTGGTGGCATCATAATTGAAAAGTTTTTACCTTCTTTTT
>JAONGR010000103.1 GCA_028375605.1 Arcobacteraceae bacterium | reverse complement strand
ATAGAAAAAGCCAACGATGAAATAGAATTACTTAATAAAGATATTTTAGAAACACAAAGAGAAGTTATATATAAACTAGGAGCAATAGCAGAAGCTAGAAGTAAAGAAACAGGACAACATGTTAAAAGAGTTGCTAGATATTCAGAACTATTTGCACTATTATATGGATTATCACAAGAAGAAGCTACTATATTAAAGATGGCAAGTCCTATGCATGATATCGGAAAAATAGCAATACCTGATGATATATTAAATAAACCTGCAAGATTTACAGAAGATGAGTTTGAAATAATGAAAACACATGCAAAACTTGGATATGACATGCTTAAAGATTCAAATAAAATATTATTAAAATCTGCAGCTATCATAGCACATGAACATCAAGAAAAATATGATGGATCAGGTTACCCTCAAGGATTAAAAGGGGAAGATATTCACATTTATGGAAGAATAACTGCTATAGCTGATGTATTTGATGCATTGGGTAGCTCAAGAGTTTATAAAAAAGCATGGGAAGATGAAGCTGTCTTTAAACTATTAAAAGACGAATCAGGAAAACACTTTGATCCCAAACTCGTAAATATCTTTTTCACACATTTAGATGAGTTTTTACAGATCAGGGATGAGATGAAAGATATTATATAAAATATCTTTCTATTATAAGTTTGTAAAAGTGAGTAACACTCTTGCCACTATATGCACCTCATCTTTTGTATATACTAAGTGTGAGAAATCTGGATTAATAGAAACAAAGACTTCCCTTTTACTATCATATTTTTTTATCCACATTTTTTCTTCATAATACACTACATAAACTTTTTGATGTGCTAATTCTTTTAAAGACAAGTCAGCAACGATTACAGCTTTATCATTTATCACAGGTTGCATTGATTTTCCATCAACAATAAGAGGAAATAGTGATTTCTCATTAAATTGACTTTTTACTAAATGTTTCGAGAAAACAAGTTCTTTTGTTTTATTTTCGTCAAATATATCAGTATATTCTAAATGTATCATATCCATACTTGTTCCTTAGAAACAGTATGATTTTCTAAAGTTTCAACTTTGTTTCTTCCATTATCTTTTGCTTTATACAGCGCTTCATCTGCTCGATTGATGAACTCCTCTACTGTTTCATTTTTACGATAAGTAGATACTCCAAAACTAGCTGTTTTATGGTTGATAACAGAGAAAACATTTGTTGCTATTTTTTCTCTTAAAATTTCAGATAAAGATAACAATTCTTTTAAATCAGCCTCAGGAGAGATGATAATAAATTCTTCACCTCCCCATCTACCTACTATATCTGTTTTACGAGTATTCCCTTTTAATATATTTGCAAATTCAACAAGTATCATATCTCCTACTTGATGCCCGTAAGTATCATTAACAATTTTAAAATAATCAATATCAATAATAATAATACCAAATTTTGTGTTATATCGTAATGCCCTTTCTATCTCTGTATCAATAGTAGAATCTAATTTTATTCTATTATATGTATTCGTTAATTTATCTGTAATAGATAAGACTTCTAATTCTTTATTCTTTTCTTCTAGTTCTATCGTTCTTTTAGTCACTTTTTGTTCTAAATCAGTTTGGTATTCAGATATAGATTGCGCCATACTTTCAATAGATTTTGATAATAATTGAACTTCAGTCACTGAACTATGTACAGGAATTATTTTATCAAACTCTCTATCTTTTACTTTTTGACTCTGCTCAGCTAACAAAATAATAGGTTTTGCTATTACAGATGAAAAATACCAAATCAATGGTAATAATCCTATCATCAAAAAAATAAGAGCTTGATCCATTTTTGAAAATTTTTCTACAAATGGATTCTGCATCTCTTCTAAAGGAGCATAAGTAAGTAAATATTCTTTGACTTTATAGCCATTGTCTATAATAGAAATATTGCAAATGTATTCTTCATTATCTATTTTTACTATACTTTGATGATCGCTATCCATTCGTTTATTTTTAATTTTTTCACTAATATATAAAAATATTTTTTTCTCTGAAGAAGAAGAGGCAACTATAGTTCCATCTTTCATAAAAATAAACGATTCAGGAGTACTTTCTATATTTTCTGACTTTAAAAGATTTGAATAATCGCTCATCAAAACATCAACCGCAAAAATATTACCGTTATTTATTTTTTTGGCATAGGTTAAACCTCTAGCATCAATAGTTGAAAATTGATATGGACCAGTAAGGGTCACAGTATCTTTTTGCATAGATTCATCATACCATGGTCTTTGCGTTGGTCTATATTTTGTAAGCTCACTTATCTTTGATGTCATTTGAAAATTAGCATCAAATAAAGATATAGTTTTGATTCCCTTTTCTAGTATTGCTATTTCAAGCCATTTATCAGTATTTTTTGCATTGTATTTTTTTCTTAGTTCTTTATTGATATCTAGTTTTATCACTTCATAAAATCTATCATCTTTAAATCCGATATAAGCCGAATATAATTTTTTATTATCCTTTAATATTCCTGTAAACATTTTTAGATAT
>JAONGR010000102.1 GCA_028375605.1 Arcobacteraceae bacterium | reverse complement strand
GAAGATCTTATAGGAAAAGATGGTTATGATTTTTTTCCAAAAAAGAATGTAAATAAATGTTCAAAAGATGAAAAAAAAGCATTATCATCTGATGATCCAATAGAATTTGAAGATAAAATAATTTACGAAGATACTATTAAATATTTTAAAACAAAAAAACAAAAGATATATGACAAATCAGGTATTATTATTGGTGTTCTTTCTATTTTCCGAGATATCACAGAAACAAAACAATATCAATTACTTTATGAAGATAATAACGAACTATTAGAGTATATAAACCAAGAAACAAATACCCGTAAAATACTTAATAAAATTGTAGAACTATCAGAGAGAAGAAATCCAAATCTTAAATGTTCAATTCTATTATTAGACCAAGATAAACTCCATCTCAATAATGGGATAGCACCAAGTTTACCTCAATTTTATAGCCAAGCAGTAAATGGACTTAAAATAGGTAAAAATGTTGGGTCATGTGGCGCTGCAGCCTTTATGAAAAAAAGAATTATAGTAGAAGATATAAATACCCACGAAAATTGGTCACCATTTTTACAATTAACGAAAAAAGCAGATTTACACTCATGCTGGTCTGAACCGATATTTTCATCTAATAATGAGATTTTAGGAACATTTGCAATGTATAGTAATAAACCCAGTAAACCTAGTGGTTTTGAACTTAAACTTATCTCCTCCTATGCACATCTAGCCGCCCTAACTATTGAAAAAGAAAATAAAAAAATTGAAGCAGATATACAAAAGAGAAAAGAACTTCAAAAACAATTAACCAAAAAAACAGAAGACCTCCAACTTTTCAAACAAGTAGTTGAAAATATTAGTTATGGGGTAACAATTACAAAAGCAAGTGACAATCATGAATTACTTTATATAAATAAATCATTTGAAAATATGACTGGCTACTCTAAAGAAGAGTTGATTGGGAGAAATTGCAAATTTTTACAAAATGATGACACAAAACAAAAACCTATTCAGGACCTTCGAGATGCCATTAAAAATAAAGTAAAAATACAAGTAGAACTAAGAAACTACAAAAAAGATGGAACCTTATTTTATAATTTAATTAGTATTGCTCCTGTTTATGATAAAAATGACAAAATCACACATTTTGTTGGTATTCAAAAAGATATAACACAAGCTAAAAAACAAGATGCAATCATAACAGAACAATCAAAACTAGCATCAATGGGAGAGATGATTGGAAATATTGCGCATCAATGGAGACAACCATTATCAGTAATATCAACTGCAGCAACCGGTATGCAATTACAAAAACAATTTCATCTTTTAAAAGATGAAGAGTTTAACAAAACTTGCGAATCAATAAACGCAAATGTTCAATATTTATCTCAAACAATTGACGATTTTAAAAATTATATTCAAAAAGACAGTATACAAACATATTTTAAATTATCAAAAAGTATCAAAAAATTTGTATCATTAGTAAGTGGTACAGTTAAAAATAACGATATTAATCTTATTTTAAATTTGGATGATAGTATTGAATTAAACGGGTTTGAAAATGAGTTAGTTCAATGTTATATGAATATATTTAATAATGCAAAAGATGCACTTTATCAAACTGAAGAAAAACTCATCATTATAAATAGTTATATAGAGAACAATATGGTAAATATAAGTATTAAAGATAATGCAGGAGGAATACAAAAAGATATTATTTCTAAAGTTTTTGAACCTTATTTTACAACTAAATATAAATATCAAGGGACAGGTTTAGGACTTCATATGACCTATAATCTTATCGTAGATGGGATGGAAGGTTCTATAGAAGTAAACAATACTAATTTTATCTATGAAAACAAAGAATTTATAGGTGCAGAATTCATTATCACATTACTTATTACATGAAAGATATAATAAAAAAAGGATAGAAGTTTGGCAAATTTTACAATAAGACAACAACTTCTTATTATTACTATTATTCCAATCATAGGTTTTCTTTATCTCTCTTGTAATATTATAAATAATCTTGATACTGAAAAGAAAAATTTACTTAAAGTTGATAAATATTTACAATATACTATGTATGCTAGTAATTTGATTCATCATTTACAAATAGAAAGGGGTCTAAACTCTGCTTTTCTAGAAAGTAAAGGAAGTAAATTTCAAAAAGAACTTCTTCAGCAAAGAATAAAATCTCATCAAGCATATTTAAAAGTAAAAAACTTTATTATAACTCCCGATATAGAAAATAAAGAAAAAATATTAGAATCCCTAGAATATTTAAATAAAAATGAAATAGATAAGTATAGAACTAAGATAGACCAATTCCAAACTACCTCATCAGAAAATATCTTACTATACAGCTCCAAAATAGCACATATAATTCGTACTATATCCTTTTTTGATACGCTTAATAAAAGTAAAATACTGAGTCAATATGGATTAAGTTATATAAATCTTTTATTAGCAAAAGAGAGTGCGGGACAAGAAAGAGCTGTAATTAGTCGTGTCATTATTTCGAAAAAACTATTAACTTCTGATATTCAAAAAATCATTAGTCTTTCAACATCACAAAATAATCATATAAACAGT
>JAONGR010000101.1 GCA_028375605.1 Arcobacteraceae bacterium | reverse complement strand
TTTACTTATGGTTCAGGAGAGCTTATCCCTGGTCTTGAAGCAAAAATCGGAGATATGAAAGAAGGTGAAACAAAACAGATAAAAGTACCTGCAGCAGAAGGATATGGAGACTATAACGAAGAACTTTCAGAAGTTGTACCAAAAGAAGCATTTGAAGGGATTGATTTACAAATCGGTTTAGTTTTAGAAGCAGACACAGAAAATGGAGATGTTATAAAAGCTACAGTAACTGAAGTAACAAATGAAGAAGTAACAGTAGATTACAATCATCCTCTTGCTGGATGTGACTTAGACTTCACAGTTACTGTTCAAGCTATAGCGTAATATTGTTTCAACAAAATGGATGAATTAGATATATATCAAATAATAGGTTTCATAGGGATGGTTTTCATTGTCTATGCCTATTTTCTGCTTCAAATTGGTACATATGACTCAAAATCATTAAAATTCCAATACATCAATCTTATCGGTGCGATACTATTACTTATCTCTTTATGTGTTCATTTTAATCTTGGATCATTTATCATTGAAGTATTTTGGATATTTATAACACTCTATGGGATATATAAAAACTATAAAGAGAAGAAAACTAAAAACATAGTTTCAATTCAAAATAAGAATAGATGATTAGAATTAAGCTATAAATACAAGGAGTTTATTATGAAAAAATATATATGTGATGTATGTGACTACGTTTATGATCCAGAGTTAGGTGATCCTGAAAATGGCGTACCAGCTGGTACTGCATTTGAAGACCTACCAGAAGACTGGACCTGTCCAGACTGTTGTGTAGATGTAGATGATTTTTCAGTAATCGAAGAATAGAAACAAAACCAAAAAATTATCATAGAATAAGAAAATAAATTTTCATTTAGGGTACTATTTTGTATTAAACAAAAAGGTACTCTTTTGAAAAACAGTTATTTCCTATCTCAACCTCACCAACCATTTTTTGTATTAGCTTTTGTTAATGCTATTGTTCTTATGCTTATGTTTATGCTTTCATACAAAGGCATTTTACCGCTTGATGTAGACATAGTGACTTTTCATGCTTTTGGACTTATACATCTCGTTTTTACACCTGCTTTTTTTGCATTTTTATTTACTACATTTCCAAGATTTTTATCAACCCCTGTCGTACTAAAATCTAAATATATAAGAATATTTTCTATTTATGTTATAGCAACAATTTGTTTTATTGTAGGTTCAATAATCTCCCCTATTCTTTATAAAATAGCTTTAGTACTTGCATCTATTGCTTTTTTGTACTCATTTAAAATCTTGTTTGATATTTTTAGAAAATCAACTGTATCAAACAAACATGATACTTTTTACATACTAATAGGTGCTAGTTTTGGAATGCTTAGTCTTGTGCTATTCTTAGTGACACCTTTTATCACACTTGCTATTCAAGTATCAGTTTTTTTATATCTTTTTGTATTGGCATTTTCAGTAGCACAAAGAATGATACCTTTTTTCTCACAGTGCAGATTTATTAAAGACCCTAATTTTCTAAAATACATAATAACTCTTTTAATAACTCACTTAACACTCGAACTAGTAGGTACAAATTTTTCTTTTGTTGTAGACTTTATATTAGCAGTCTATATAGGTAAAGAGTTATTAAGATGGAAACTCCCATTTCCAAATCCTAACCCAATGATGTGGATACTTCACCTTGCATTATACTGGGTACCTATCGCATTTTTATTATCAGCTATATCAAATGGGCTAGAGTTATTTTATGACATAAGTTTTTTAGCACTTGCTATTCATAGTTTGATGTTGGGATTTTTACTTACTGTTCTTATTGGTTTTGGTACTCGTGTGACTCTAGGTCACTCAGGAAATAAAATGATTGTAAATAAACTCACAAAATTTATTTTTATTTTGACTCAAGTTGTCGTAATGATAAGAATCATTACATCAATTATAGCTGGTCTTGGATTTGATTATATGATTGTATTTGATATTACTATTACTTTTTGGTTGATGCTATTTTTAGGATGGGCTTGGCAGTTCTTAAAAGTTTTAACACACGGAAAAAAGTTACGCTTTATTGATATTGAGGATGAAGATTTAACTCTGGCTCATCAATAATTAATACTTTGTGAGAATCATCATAAATATGCGTTAATAAAATAAGTAACTCTTTTATCCCATGGGATTCTTTTTTTAATTCATACTCAGAAGCTTGCTTAATATTATAGGTCATAGGTACTAACTTTCCACTATCCCACTCAAGTCTAATATCCCGATGTAATACTTGAGATAAAATAGCCTCAATTTTTATTTTTAAATCAAGTTTCTCTTCAAGTAAAACAAAAGCGTCTGCACCAGTATCTAAATATTCTGCACCTTGCTTATATTTATGAAAATCTGATTTATTATAGCCTTCACTAAAGTTAGTTCGATTAGCAACATAATTACCATTAGATTGATGCATAACTTTTGAACTAAAGCCAAATCCAGTTAATCTATCAGCAGAAAGAACTCTACATTTTAACCCATTAGGTGTGAAATAATTCTTTAATTGTTCTGCAAATTGTGATTTTCCAGTTCCATTTGCTCCTACAAGATAAT
>JAONGR010000100.1 GCA_028375605.1 Arcobacteraceae bacterium | reverse complement strand
TAAATTAAAATATTT
The DNA here is from genome assembly GCA_028375605.1 of Arcobacteraceae bacterium. Taxonomy (GTDB): domain Bacteria; phylum Campylobacterota; class Campylobacteria; order Campylobacterales; family Arcobacteraceae; genus JAIOSF01. Next base: position 2,590 of record JAONGR010000100.1, on the reverse strand, counting down.
ATTCTTATAGTAGAACACTATATTATTAATTAATAGGTAATTTAATTTGAAATAGTGCACCTGTATATGAAATATTATTATGTAAAAAGGTATTGTTTTGAACAGTTATCGTTCCTTTCATCCCTTCTACTATAAGTTTGTATGTCATATTTAAACCAAGACCTGTACCTTGAAATTTATGTTTTGTTGTAAAATATGGCTCAAAAATCTTCTCTATAATCTCTTGCTTAATCCCAAGTGCATTATCTTGAATATTAAGAATCAAATAATCATCTTGCTTATATGCGGAAATAAAGATAAATTTATTTGTAATTTCATTTTCTTTTAAAGCATCTTTTGCATTATTAAAAATATTAATTAAACATTGAGAAAGCTCATTTTCATAACTATTGATTTCAAGTTTTTTATCTATATCAATTATGATTTTTATATCATGTTCTTTTATTGAACCTTCGACCAAATGAATAAATCGATTTAAACTATTAAAAAGATTAAAATATCTTTTTTCTCTATCCCCTTGAATAAAGTTTTTAAAATCATCAATTGTTTTTGATAGATATTGTGCATTTTCATTAATAGTCTCGCATGTTTTATTAAATTGCTCATCATCTAAAAGCCCATATTCTTTTTGCACTTGCATCCCTGTTACGCCAGTTGAGATTACACTTAATGGCTGTCTCCATTGATGTGCTATATTTCCAATCATCTCTCCCATACTCACCATTTTAGATTGTGCATCTAATATTTTATCTTTTTTTCTATTTTCATTAATTGCTTTTGTAATACGAACTTCTAAATTAAGATTTAGCTCTTTTAATTCTTTTGTTTTTTCATCTATTAAATCTTTTAAATTTGAATTATTCTTTTTCAGAAGATATTGACGATAAGATAAAAAAATTGTTAGTATTAGTAGTCCAATAAAAATATTTAATATTACCTTTGAATTAAAAATAGAATTTTCATCAGTATTTATCCAAGATTTTAGTATGTTTTGATGTTCTTTTTTTGGTATCTCTTGCAATGCTTTATCAAGTATATTTCGTAATATAATGGCATCTTTTCTAACCGCTATTGATAGGTTATAGATAATATTTGAATAACCTGCAATTTGTAGATTGTCTAGCTGATATTTATGGATGATAGTAGATGCTACAGGTAATGTTGCAATTGTAAAATACGAAGTACCATTATTTACGAACTGAAATGCTTCATTTGTAGTATCTGTAATAATAAGTTGATTATTTGGATAGTCTTGCTCCATCTTATGAATAAGTCCACTTCCTTTTTGTCTAGACCATGTTTCTTCTATGATTTCGGAAAGACCATTTACTAAAGGTTTATCTTTTCTTGTAAAAATTGCAAGAGGAAGGTTTAGGTATGATTGCGTAAAGTTTGCATACGTTTCTCTTTGTTTTGTTTTAATAGCAGATGGAAGTATGTCACATTTTTTATCTCTAAGAAACTCTTGTGATTGAGTCCATGAAGTTGTTGGAATAGTTTGAAATCTTATTTGAAGATTATTTTCTATTTTATGGATTGTATCAATTGCAATTCCAGACATCTTATCCATATCCCCATATTCTGCGAATTCTATTGGTTCCCATGATGGGTTATTACACATTTTGATAACTTTATGATTTTTTAGATAGTTTAGTTCTTCTTGTGTATATAGAGATGATAGGGTTTTTTTATTATTATGTAAATTAGTTGATGATATTTTGTTTACATTAAAAATAAATTTATCAAGGTTAATTGGATTTTGAGTTAATCCCATTACATGATAAATATCATAAATTCTTTGGATTTTTGTTTTATCAATTTCTCCTAATTTATTTGTTTCTTTATACGCTAGTTTTTTTAACGTATTTGCTTCATAAAGCAATTCATAATAGCTTTTGTTTTGAGTGTTATAATATTTTAAAATAATTTTTATTGTTTCATCTATATTGTTAAATGCATATTCCCAGCCTTTTAATGAAGCCTGTGTAAAGTCTAGTGTTCTAGCTCTATTTTTAACTGATTCTTCTTCACTTGTATACAAAATATCATCATAAAAGTCAAAGTAAAAATCTTTTGGATGAAAAATTTTGTATTTTATATTTTTTTGAATCAATGAATATTCTTGGTTTGAAGTATATAAAGTGATAATATCTGTTTTATTATTTATTAAATCATTAACCTTATCTTTACTGAAGTTAATAATTAAGTCTTTTTGAGTAATTTTTTGCGATAGTAAGAGTGGAAAAATAGAAGTTTCTGCTTCATTACCTGTCATTGTTAGACGTTTATTTTTTAAATCTTTAAGCATAGTGATACCGGATGATTCTTTTGTAGCCAATGCCAATGGTGATGATTGTAATAGTGCACTTAACAAAACAACATTTTTTCCATGAGATCTTTTGTTTATAAGCGAAGCTCTTCCTGTGGCATAATTTACTTTTTTAGATAAAACATCTTGAATACTATTTGTCTCTTTTGTATGCTCAAGAAAACTGACATTTAAATTAACATCATCATAAAAACCTTTTTCTTTTGCCATATAATAACCTGCAAATTGAAACTGGTGTTTCCATTGTAATTGTAATGTGAC
>JAONGR010000010.1 GCA_028375605.1 Arcobacteraceae bacterium | reverse complement strand
ATTCTTTTTTACATAGCTTATTTGTTATCTATTCCATTTTTCTTTTATCCTATAAGGATAGATACTATTTATATGGATGTAATCTTAATTGGATTTTTAGTTAGTTGTTTCTACTTTATGTATTTTTATCGTATTGATAAGTATAAGAGATGGTGGTTTTATAACAAATATTTTTAGCTCTTACTTTTTTTATTAATATCTCGGCTTATTGAGAGTACAAGCCCAATAGCAATTGATACGCTTAATAAAGAACTTCCACCATAACTTAAAAAGGGAACAGCAATACCCTTAATAGGGATAATTCCTGATATTCCATATGAATTAATTAAAAAAGCAATACTTATCATTAATCCAATTCCTATGGTAAATAGATGATACTTTGTATCTTTAATTCTTCGAGAGGTTCGAAAAATTCTAATGATAATACCAAATAAAATTAAGACAATGAAAAAAAGACCGATAAAACCGATTTCCTCACTAATTCCAGCTAAAACAAAATCTGTGTGCACTTCACTAAGAAAACCAAGTTTTAGTGAACCATTTCCTAAACCAACTCCAGTTAACCCACCATTATTAATAGCATTTAATGAATGACCAACTTGATATGGTTCAGGAAATTCTTTTATACGCAATGCAGTAGATACAAAGTCTGGCATAATTGATAGGACACTATCTTGTATCATACTCCACCAGCTTTTTATTCTTATTATTCTATGTGGAAAATATAAAATTAATGCCATTAGACCTATAATAGCAACGGCAATAAGTGATGCAAATACTTTCCAACTTCTATTAGCAAAGATAAGCATGATAAATAGAATTGTCGCTAAAAGAACTACTTGTCCTAAGTCTTTTTGGAGTACTGCAATCATAAATACTACAAAACCAAAAAAGATAGCATATGGTGCTAATAGCTTTAACTCATTTGCAAATGATTGTTTGGCTATATCAGTTAACTTTCTGTGAAAAGACCACGATAGATAATATATAAATCCAATTTTAAAAAATTCCACGGGTGATAATGATATCCCTGGTAATCTAATCCATCTTTTTGCTCCCCCTGATTCTGTAACCATAAATGAAGGTAAAAATTGCATAATAACAATTAAAAATAAGAAAAAAAGAAAAAGAAACCATCCCACTTTAGGCAATAAAATATCAGGCTTTATTTGCGCTAATGACCACATAATGAGTATTGCTAAAAGTCCAGTAAATAATTGTCTAAAAAAGAAGTGAAAAGGATTATAATCCCAGTATAATACTGTATAAATAGATAATGAATAAGAAAAAAGTATACTAACTATTATAAGTATAGCACTTAAATAAAATAAGATATAATCAGGTTGATTATCATCAGTAAGGGATTTAAACTTTTTTTGGATAAAATTCATTTTTGGATTATAGCAAACTTTTTGGAAATGTGGATAAAAAATGCCTTTAAATATACAACAATTATTAATAATGAAAAAGATTTTAGTTTTAATAGCTTTGATTTTAATAGCTTTTTTAATTTTACTTTTCTCTATGTCAAAATCTTCACAAAATGAGAGAAAATTACCCTCTTTAAATACCACTAAAAAAGATTTGGCTGTACGAGGTAATATTTTTAGTGCAGATAATTTTAAAATAGGTACTTCTCAAAAAATTTATTCTGCCTCAATAGATACTCGATGTTTGGATGAAAATAAAAAAGATCTTTTTGTTACATTATTTTCCTTATATAGTAATATTCCAAAAGATAAAATACTTGATAAAATTTCTAAAAATGGTTATACCATTATCTCAAGAACTATTAATCAGAGAGTAGCAAAAGAATTAAAATCGTTGGCATTTAAACTAAGAAGGTTAGATGTCTTTAAGTCTATTAAATTAAATGGAAGAAGAGTTTTATATGGTTTAAATATATATGAAACAGGTGAAGAACGATTATATCCATATAAAGATACATTAACTCCTGTAATTGGTTTTGTTAAAAAGAATAATAATGATAGCGGAAAACAAAAAGTCTTGGGTGTTAACGGTCTTGAAAAGGAATTTAATAAGAATTTAAATAATGTACAAGATGGTATATTAAAAGGGAACAAAGATATATTATCGTATATCTTGTTTAATAAAAATTCTAAAATAATAAAACGACATGATGGAGAAGATCTTCGCTTGACTGTACCTCTAAAATTACAAAGAAACATAGAGTTAATGATTGATCGTTACAAAAAAGAATTTGAAGCAAAAGAGATTATTGTTTCCGTAATGGAAAGTAACACTGGTAAGATTTTATCGTTAGCTTCTACAAATAGATATAATCCGCAAAAAATTGAACAAAAAGATATTGAGAGTTTAAGAATAAATGCTATTGAATATAATTTTGAACCAGGTTCAGTTATAAAGCCTTTATCAATCTCTTTAGCGATGGATCATAATAAAGTTAAAGATAACGAATTATTTTATGCATATAATAAAGGAAAAACAAATAAAAAAGGTGAATATCCAAAGGGTAAGTATAAAATAAATAGACACATTATACATGATGATCATCGATTCAAAAAAAATTATCTGAGTTTAGAAGATGTTGTTATTTTTTCGAGTAATATTGGTACTCTTGTAATTGCAAATAGATTAACTGCAAATGAGTTTTATGATGGATTTAAGAGATTTGGATTGTCTGAAAAAACAGGAATCGATCTTCCTCATGAAGCTAAAGGTATTATTCATAAATTGTATCAGTATAGAGCTGGTGAAGATAAAAATGAGGATAATATATATAAAACTACCGATTCTTATGGACAAGGTATTACTGCGACATTTATGCAAGTTTTAAAATCATATTCTGCTTTTAATAATGATGGTAAAATTGTCACTCCTTATCTAATTGATAATGGTCAAAACAATATTATCTCAAGACAAGTGATTTCTAAAAATACGGCAAACAAGATGAAAAAACTTCTTGTAAAAACTGTTGAAAAAGGTACCGGTAAAAAGACATTAATTGAGGGACTGGAGATAGGTGGTAAAACAGGAACTGCAAATATAGTTGAAAATGGTAAATATCAAAGAAAATATATGAGTAGTTTTTTTGGTTTTGTAAATGATAAAAATAAAAGGTATACAATAGGGGTAACAGTTAATGATCCTGTTAATCGAGGTAAAAAGTGGTATTATTATTATGCTTCTCATTCAGCAGTTCCTGTTTTTAAGGAAATTACTAAGATCTTATTAAAATTAAATTATTTAGAATTAGACAAAGAGTCAATCTCGATCAAATAATGCATTTGCAGTTTTATTTCTTTCTTTTTTGAGTTCCATATCAATATGTTTAAAATTTGAATCTAAGACTTTTTTATTTAAAGCAATTGTAATTCGATTGGAATTTAAAGGTTTATATTCATAAATGGTAAAGCTATTTTGATAAATAGATAGTCTTATTGGTGTAGCTATAGAATATGTTGTTAGAATTGCATCAGAAGACAGGATATTAGAAATCTCTTTGAAATATTCAACTGTCCATAACAGATGGTTTACCTCACTGCTAAATGCATCTTGGTATACGATATCAAATTTTATTTTATTAAGATTATAAATAGTACGAATATACTCTCTTGCATCTCCATTGAAAATCTCGATTGTAATATTTTTATCTTTATATTTTTTTGTATTTGATAAGCTTTGGATTATATGACTAAAAATTGTAAATTCTTCGGGATAATTGAAGTTTATAAGTGATGAAAGCAGCTCTTCATCGAATTCTGGTGAAAAAATATTAACTTTAATATCTAAATGATTTTTTTTTATATAATATAATGTTGCTAAAGTGTTATATCCCAATCCAAAACAGATATCCAAAATATTGAGTTCTTTTTTATCATGATGATATTCAAAAGCAGGAATCACATGTTTTGATAGAGATTCATTTAGTGCACCCTCTTTAGTACTATGATAATGTTGATTAAACTGTGTACTAAAGAGAGTATTTGAACCATCTTTTGTAGAGATGTGTTCTATGATTCTAATGCTTTTAGTTGTTTTTTTGTAAGTAATAGGTCTTTATTTTTCATAACACCTACACCTTTTTTAATAACAAATTTTGCAGTATCTTTTGCACTTTTCAAAGAGTGCATATCATATGTACCGCATTGTAATAAATTTAATTCAGGTATTTCAGATTCACTTTTAACTTTTAAAACATCTTTCATTGCTTTTTCTGTTGCTTTTGCAACATCTTTTTCACTTGGTGTTCCTAAACAACTCATATAAAAACCAGTTCTACAACCCATTGGTGAACAATCGATAATCTCAACATTCTTATTATTTAAATGCTCTCTAATAAATCCAGCGAAAAGGTGCTCTAGTGTATGGATACCTTTTACTGTCATTTTATCTTTATTTGGTGTGTGAATTCTAAGATCAAATACAGAGATTTTATCTCCGCTTTTTGATTTCATTGTTTTTGCAATTCTTACTGCTGGTGCTGTCATTTTTGTGTGATCTACTTTAAAACTATCTAATAATGGCATATTATATTCCTTTTATATTTTTTGAATTATAACATAAAAAAACCTAAGACTTTTAAGTCTTAGGTTTTAGTCTTTTTAATTAAGTTGTATTATTTTAATTTATCAGCTCGTGGATAAATAAACACTGCATCTCGAAGTACAAATATTACATCTGGATCTTCTTTTGCATAAGCTTTTAATGTAACAGTAATTGGAGTATCTTTTGTATTGTCATTAACAATTCTCTGTTTTGTTGATAATTGGATAACTTTTTTTGCCATTTTTCCATGAGATAATTTAAAATCAGTAAATTTCTTAATTTCAAACATACCAGCATATTTTCCAACAATTTTTATACTATATGTATAGTTCTTCTTTTGAGTGTTTTGGAATAATAAAAGAAAATTATTTGCAACCTCATTATCTGCTTTTATTTTGTAAAGTTGAGTTGTTTTATTAATGTTAAGAAGCATATATTCTTTTTTACCACCCATTACGAATAACATACCAATTATAATAAGTAATGCTGCTGCATACATAATTGTTTTACCCCGTATTAGTTTTGTTTTAGTATTCTTTTCTACTTCATTTGTACTAGACCATTGTACAAGACTTTCTTTACCCAGTTTACCCATAACTGATGTACATGCATCAACACATTCAAGACAGTTAATACATTCTAATTGCGCTCCCTTACGAATATCAATATGTGTAGGACAGACAGTTACACAACTTTGACAGGCTGTACATTCGTCATTTTCATTTGGTAAATCTTTTTGTTTAAAGATAATTTTTTCTTTACTTTCATTATAGATGTTACCTCCTCTTTTTGTACTATAAATAGCTTGTACCGTATCATCATCATATAGTACTGACTGTACACGTGAGTAAGGACATACATAAACACAAAAATTTTCTTGTAAAAATACTACATCGTATACAAGAAATGCAGCAACTCCAATTATAAAACCAAGTAGCACTGTGTGATCCATTGGATTTTGCATGTATGTGAAGAAGTCAGCTGGAGGAATAAAGTACCACATAAAATCTGCTGCTGCTAGTAATGCTAACCCAGCCCAAAGAATAATGGCAATTATTCTTTTTATGGCATTTTTTGGCTCTTTCCAGTTTGGTTCTTTTTGTTTATTTTTGATTCGTCTTAGACCTAAAATTTTTGTTTCTATTAAATCTCTATAAATTACTCTAAAGATAGTCTGAGGACAACTCCATCCACACCAGGCACGACCTCCTATTGCAGTAACGGCAAAAATTCCTAGAAACATAAACATTAATAAAAATGGCATCATATAAAGCTCTTGCATATCAAATGCAACACCCATTAAATGTAATTGCTTCTTATCAAAAGATAAAAGAAAGATTTGATTTCCGCCTATTTGAATAAAAGGTGTAATTATTGCTACTAAAGTAGCAGCTAGATACATCCAATATCTTTTAATACGATAAGAAGCAATTTTGATTTCATTAGTCATTTGAATCCTTTAAGTTATGTTATACAAATTATATATTATAAACGCTTATTATTAGCATAAAATAAAGTAATGTAAATTGATTTAGAGCTAATACTAAGTATTATATAACTTTATTCTGATTATAATCAGCAGATGAATGATATTAAATTAGAGATAACTAGTACAAAAAATCTATTAGCATTTAGTGCAGGAATTGATTCTACCGCATTGTTTTTTTTACTTATAGACAATGATATATCTTTTGATATAGCCATTGTAGATTACAATCAAAGAACACAATCAAAAGATGAAGTTATCTATGCAACGCAACTAGCACATAAGTACCAGAAGAGATGTTTTATATCTGAATACCCTAAAGAGTTAGCCTTCAGTGAAAAAAATGCTCGAGATTATCGGTATTCTTTTTTTGATGAGATAATGAAAGAGAACAGTTATGGTTCTTTATTAACGGCACATCAATTAAATGATAATCTAGAATGGTTCTTAATGCAGTTTACAAAAGGTGCAGGGTTAAGTGAGTTATTAGGAATGCAAAAAAGTACATATAAAAATGGATATTATATTCTTAAACCTTTACTAGATTATAGTAAAAATGACTTGAAAGCATATCTAGATCAGACAACTAAGAAATATTTTATCGATGAATCAAATTATGACGAGAAATACAAACGAAATTATTTTCGGCATAATTTTACAGATGAATTACTTGATAATTTTCAAGATGGAATTTCTAAAAGCTTTAAATATTTGGAACTGGATAATTGTTCATTATTTGATGGAGTTGTTGAAGATAAAGTGGATAATTTAACAACTTTTACTTTTAATGGTGATATTAATATTGCTATACGTTTGATTGATAAAGAGTTGAAAAAACGCGGTATTATTATTTCACATAAGACAAGAGTTGAAATATCAGAAAAAAAAGAATTAGTCGTTTCTCATCTTATTGCTATTTCAATCCAAGAAAATAAAATTTATATGGCACCTTTTTTAGATAACGGAATGGAAAAAAAATTTAAGAATAAATGTAGAATAAATAAAATTCCTAAAATTATAAGACCTTATCTTTTTACTCTATATGAAAAAGGTCTATTTAGTTTTTAGAAATAATTATTTTTTGTTTTGTTGATGCACTATTAGTGTATATTTGAGTTCAATAAAATTTGTAGTCTTAGAAAACACGATTGGATAATCTATCTCAATAGAAATCTTTTGTGAGTTTAATTTTTTTATTAAACTAGTTAGTTCTTGAGGTGACTGGAGTTTTGAAATAATTAAGAATTCATATGAAAGATAATTATCTTTATTTTGCTCTATAAGTTTTATAATTGAATCTTTTATCACGATTTTACTTAGATAATCTTCCGCCTCTAAAGAAGATAAAAATTTGAATTTTTGATATGGAATATTTGTTTTTGGAATATTTATTTTATACGCGTCTAGCAATGTGTCATTTTTAACAATTGTATTTAAAATCACTTTATTTTGTGTTTTGAGTAATAGCGTAGAGTTTACATATATATTTTTTAATTTTGTTTGCATGTCTGAAAGAGAATCAGAATTTACAACAAAGTTTGATACATAAGTTGAATTATTTTGATTTATCTCAATATCTTTCAAAATAGCATCATATGGAACTACATCCAATAGCATTTGAATTCTTTCTAGTTTTTGAGTGTTGCTGTTTTTATGGTCGGGTAAAACAATAGTTGACGGTTCAACGGAAGAGATTACTTTTGGTGTCTTTACCTCTTCTTTGATAATTTTCTCTACTACTTGTTTATTATTTTCATTTAACACATTTTCTTGAGTATTTGTGGTATATGTAAGAACTCCGATACATAATAAAACACTTAAAATAGCTAACCCTATCCATAAGTAAATTTTTTTACTTTCTTTTTTTATTCTTGGCGTTATGAAGTTATATATTGGGCTATTATTTGACTCTATAATCTCATCAATATAATTGTCAATTGAAATTGCTCTATATGAGATAGGAATCAATAATTCTTCTTGTAATAGTATTATCTGTTCATCTGACATAGGTTTTAGAGTGTATAACATCTCTATATGCTCTAAAAATTCTACATTAGAACTAGATTTATAATATTCTTCAACTACTTCGTTTAAAAATTGCTGAATCTCAAGAAAATTAACTTCTTCGTAAAGTTTTTGACCTACAATCTCATCTTCTAAAAATGTTTCATCTTGTGTTGATTCAAATGGTGTTAGTAGTTTGGTCTTACTGAATGAAATTTCTTTTTTAGTATTATATATAAGTGTATATATAAAATTGTTATATATCAAAAAATTGAGGGAGTTTTTTTTCCCATTATCTATTAAGTACTCTTCAATAATTGTGAATGGAGATAAAATAAAGTCGATTCCTGTAGCTTTGAAGTATTTTTCAATAAAATTAATATCTTCTTTAGGTATAACTATACTTTGATTGTCTCCTATACTGATAGAATCATAACTTCTTTTATCTACATTATTTATATGGATAATCTTTTGATTAGCAGTTTCACTAAGAGTTGTTATATATGTTTTTTCTATATTCTTTTGCAGCGTGTTAATTTTAAATATAGCATCTTTTGGAATCGTTTCATCTACTGTTAAAAATGATGATTGTTCTTCTTTTAATATTTTATCATCTTGCACTATTTTATAATTAATTCTAAGTTGTTTATTTTGTTGTAAAATATTTAGATATTGTTTTTTATTATTAAACACAATTAACCTTTTTTGACTGTATAGTTATTATTATACAGTTTTAAATATTAAAACTATTTTGTGAGTTGATTTTCATTCATTTTGTTGTAGATTAAATCTTTTGAATCTTGCATTGTCATTCCCGTTACATCAATTGGTTCTCCAATATAAAAATCTATCTTACCAAATGGCTTTGGAATTATAAATTTATCCCATGAATTAATTTTCCAGTATTTTGAAGGTACACAAGAAAACGGTAAAATTCTTTTATTTGTTTTCTGTGCAATCATAACAACACCATCTGCAACATTGTATATTGGACCCTTTGGACCATCCGGTGTTATTGCTATATCTGTTCCATTTTTAAGAGATTTTATTGCACCAATTAATGCTTTGACTCCACCTCTTGTCGAAGAACCAGACAGAGATCCAATACCTAAGTATTCTACTGTTTTTCGTATAGCTTCACCATCTCTATGTTCACTTATCATACCTTTTACAGTTCCGTGTGATTTGAAGTTTTTATAATTATATGGCTGCATAAGAAGGTCACCATGCCACATAGATGCGATAAAGTTTTCATTATTATTAAATGTAAGAGGAGTGTGATAAATTTTTTTATTAGTAAGGGATATAAACCTTACTAATAATTGTAATATAAATGGTGCGACATTAATTTCTAAAAATTTAAAGATCTTTTTTTTCATTTAAATTGAGTCTTTAGACCACTTCACCTTTTAATGATGTTCTACTTGCTTTTGTGATTTTGACATCAACGATTTTTCCAAGTAACTCTTCACTACCTGTTACAAAAACTTGGCAATAATTATCAGAAAAACCAAAAATTTCACCATTCGGTTTTAAATCCTCAAACATAACTTTCATTGTAGTTCCTACATATTTTGCCATATGTTCATCTTGATGAGATTTATGTAAATCAATAAGTTCTTGCAATCTTGCAGTTCCTATTTTATCATCAACTTGATTCGGCATATTTTCAGCAGGTGTATGGGGTCTTTTAGAATATTTAAAATTAAATATAGATTCGAATTTAACTTGCTCTACTACATCGATTGTATCTCTAAATTCTTCATCCGTTTCACCTGGAAAAGCAACAATAATATCAGTAGATATTCTTACATCTGGTACTAAACGTCTGATTTTTTCACATCTATTTAAGAACCATTTTTTGGTATAACCACGTTTCATATCTTTTAAAACTTTATCATTACCAGCTTGTAAAGGAACATGTATCTGTTTACATATCTTAGGATTCGATGCAAACTCTTCTAAAAATTTATCTCCCATATGGAAAGGATGAGGAGAAGTAAATCGAATTCTTTCTAATCCATCAATTTTACTAATATCTTGCAACAACTTTGTAAAAGAAGATTTTTCTCTATTGTCACTAAATTTAGTTCCATAGTTATTAACATTTTGTCCTAGTAAAAATACTTCTTTAGCACCACTTTTTACAGATTTTTCAATCTCATTTATGATAATTTCCGAAGGTATACTTATCTCTTCACCTCTTGTTGCCGGAACAATACAAAAAGTACAACTTTTGTCACATCCTAATGAAATATTTACACTACATCTATAAGATGATTGTCTATAGTCAGCAAAGTCATATGTTGTTTCGTCATTATTAATATCAATCTCAACTGTACCTTTATTTTGTACAGCTTCAGAAATTTTAGAAATATTTCTTGCTCCTACAACAAAATCAACATAAGGAGCACGTTTAATGATATCTTTACCTAAATGACTTGCAGTACAACCAGTAACACCTATTTGGGCACCATCTTTTTTCTTCTTGTTATATGTACCTAATTCTGAAAAAAGTTTTGCTACAGGTTTTTCTCTTACTGAACAAGTATTAATAACGATAAGATCTGCATCTTCCATAGTTTGTGTTGTTTCATAGTTTTGGTGTTTTTGAAGTTCTGCAATCATGTGTTCTGTATCTCGAACATTCATTGCACAACCCAATGTTTCTATAAAAAGTTTTTTTCTTGGAGCTTCTGTCTCCCAATTAGTATTCGTCATTTGTGACATTATCTCAACTAATTATAAAGAGTGGATCTCATACATATATTCATCATCAGATAAACCGTATTTTACTTCTCTAAAATGAACAGTATAACCTGCTTCTTCAAACTTATCAACGATAGCCATCATATCTTTGTGAGAATTTTCTCTATCAAAGTAAAAAAGCTCTTCTTCATTTTTAGCTAAATCTTCTAATAATTTTTCGAAGTTAACTTTTTTTGGCTTTGCAGTAATTTCTTTTCTTGCTAATAAAATATCCATTTTATGATTTTCCTTAATTTATAATAATCGTGCATTATAGCAATTTTGCTCTAAATATTTGTTGAAGTAAAAATTCTATATAATATATACTTATTTTAGAAATATTTTAGTTAGGATTATAATGAAAAAACTACACCTTGTAAGTCTAGGCTGTACAAAAAATTTAGTTGATAGTGAAGTTATGCTTGGAAAACTTAAAGAATACACAATAACGGATGAGAGTCAAGAAGCTGATCTATTGATTGTTAACACCTGTGGTTTTATAGAAAGTGCGAAACAAGAAAGTTTAAACACTATATTTGAATTAGATAGCACAAGAAAAAAAGAGTCTGTTTTAGTGATGGCTGGATGTCTTAGTGAAAGATACAAAGAGGACTTAAAAGAGGGACTTACAAACGAAGTTGATATTATGACTGGGGTTGGTGATTATGATATTATTGATAAACTTGTTGAAGAGAAAAGGGGACGATTTACAGAAAAAGTTTTTTTAGCATCTGAGGATAATGATAGAGTAGTTACTGGGTCTAATTATCATGCATATGTAAAAATAAGTGAAGGCTGTAATCAAACCTGTTCTTTTTGTGCAATCCCTTCTTTTAAAGGTAAACTAAATAGTAGACCTTTAGGTTCAATTGAAGCAGAAGTTAAAGCTTTAGTTTCCAAAGGATTTTATGATTTCTCATTTGTATCTCAAGATAGTAGTTCTTTTCTAAGAGACTTTAATATGAAAGATGGTTTAGAGCAACTTATTTCAAGAATTGAAAAAATTGAGGGAGTAAAGAGTGCAAGAATTTTATATCTCTATCCTTCTACTACATCAAATAAATTAATAGAAAAAATAGCTGATTCTAAAGTATTTCATAGTTACTATGATATGCCTTTACAACATATCTCTTCAAGCGTTTTAAAAATCATGAAAAGAGGAAAAGGTGCAGAACAACTTAAAAGTTTAATGCAGCATATGAAGGATCAAGAGAATAGTTTTGTTAGATCAACTTTTATTGTTGGACATCCTGGAGAAACTCCTGAAAACTTTCAAGAACTTTGTGATTATTTAGAAGAATACAGATTTGATAGAGTAAATGTATTTTCTTACAGTGATGAAGATGGTACAGGTGCATATGATTTAGAAGATAAGATTGAACAAGAAATTATAGATGAAAGAGCTGGAATTTTAGGTGATATTATTTCAAAAATAACGCAAGAGAAACTTGAAGAAGAAGTTGGTAAAACTTTTGATGTTGTAGTTGACGGTGAAAGTAGTGAACACGAATATTTATTAAGTGCAAGAAAATTAAATTGGGCTCCAGATATAGATGGTGAAATTTATATCAATGATAATGAACTAAATGGTGAAATAAAAGCAGGTGTTGTTTACACAGCAACTGTAACAGAAATAAGTGGTGATAAACTTATCGCTAAAATCATAAAAAAAGTATAGTCACTTAACTATACTTTTTATCTTTATTGGAATAATTTAAACATCTTTAAATTGTTCTCTTACCTTTAGAAAGTCATCTAGATTATTAAAAAATATATCAATCAATTTAGGATCAAAATGTTTTCCTCTTTCTTCTTTAAATAGATTAAAAATTCTTTCATCATCCCAAGCTTTTTTATAAACTCTATCACTTCCCAATGCATCGAATACATCTGCAATGGCTGTTATTCTACCTGCAATATCTATTTGATCACCTTTTAATCCTCTTGGATAACCTGAACCATCCCATTTCTCATGATGCTCATATGCTACAGTTGCAGCTAATTTTAGTAAAGGTCTATTTGAACTTCTCAACATCTCAAACCCAAGTTCCGCATGAGTGTCCATTATTTTTCTTTCATTCTCATCAAATCTACCTGGTTTATTTAAAATAGCATCAGGAATAGCAACTTTTCCTATATCATGCATTGGGCTAGCTTGTTTTAACATATTTGCAAAATACTCTGGTAATCCATAATTTAAAGCAAGTATTTTAGAATATTCAGCAACTCGTTTTACATGGTTACCAGTTTCTTTAGATCGACTCTCTCCGATAGCACCCATTGTAAATACAACTTCTTTTTGAGTGTCTTCTATCTCTTCATTTAAGAGTCTCACTTCTTTCGACGAATTATTGATTTGTTCCATTTGCATATTAAATTCATCAAAAAGCTCTCTAATTTCATTTTTGGCAGAAGTTTGAACTATTGTGATCTTATTTTTTGTAGGGTCACTTTTTTTCATTGCATCTAAAAGCCTAGAGAATGGCCGAGTGTAACTTTTACTTAAGAAAATACTTATAATAATTCCTAGAAGCAGTGTAAATGGGAAAATCAGTAGGATGGTATTTGTAATCTCTTTATGTTTCTCTTGATAAGCTGAAAGATTTATATTTATTAGAGTATAACCAAAAGTATAGTTTTGGGCTTCAAGCTTTTCTTTTACAATCATATTTGAATCAGTATGTATGATGGTTTGTGTCATAAGTTCTTTTTTATACATTTGAATATTTTCAGAATCACCATATGTAAATATAGGTTGATGGTCTTGTCCTAAAAGTATTAGCCCATCTATTTTCTTAAATGCAGAGAGTCTAAATGTGATATCTGCTACCATATCTGTTGTAGGATTTAATGCAACTTTTAATAAATCGTTATTAAGTGATTGTGTAATCGTATTTGCATCTAAAATTGCATTATTTTTACTATCTTTTTTTTGTATATCTAGTATAACAAAAAGCGTACTGATCTCTACGATTGAAATCACTAGTGTCATAAAAAGAATAAGTTGAATTTTTATACTGAAACGATTCCACATGATTTATTCTTTTGTTAAAGTAATTATCGGTAATGAATTGTCATTTCCCCATTCTTTCCATGAAGCATCATAATTAGCTACATCGTAGTCTAGTTCTCTTAAAGCAAAATAGTTTGTTGCTGCAATTCTACCAACAGCACAATAAAGAACAATTTTTTTACTTTTATCTACATTTTTATATATCTCTTTTAATTTTGATATTGTTTGTAGTTTTTGAGTATTATCTTCATAGTTTATATTGTGTGATGCTGGGAAGTTTTGTGCAGATGGTATATGCCCAAATCTTTTTGCTGAAGACTTTTTTCCTTCGTATGCAATTTCTGCTCTTGCATCAATAATAATTTGATTTGGATTTTTTGTAGCAATTTGGGTAGTGAATTTTGTAGCAAGTTTTGAATTATTAATTTTTGAAATATAATTACTTTTTTCGATAGTAGGAGTATTTGTACTTATTGGATATGAAGATAAGTCCCAATTGTCATAGCCTGTATTTAATAATTTTACATTTGTAAATCCATAAACTTCTAGAGTCCAAAATAATCGTGAAGCATCAAAAAAATCACCATTATCATAGACAACAATTTTAGAATCAGTAGTAAGTCCTAATCGTTGTAAAATTTTTTGCATTTTAACTGGATTTGTTAATTTACCATTATTATTTATGTGTTCATATGTTAATCCAATAGGAAAATTTAAAGCTCCTTTGATATGACCTTCTTTATAAACCACTTCGGTTCTTGTATCTAAAATTTTATAACTATTTATATTTTTTGATAAATAATCAGGTTCAATTCTTAGTGATTCAGCATTTAAGCCTATTGCCGCTAGTAGAAGTGTTAGTAAAAGTATTTTAAAGTGTTTTGTCATTATATTTCCTTATAATTAAAAATTATTATTATTCTATCAAAGTTTGCTTTTTTTATTCTTCATATCTATATGTAGATGAATTATATCAACGGCACTAGGCGTTATACCACTTATTTGTGATGCATTGTAAAGTGTTGGTGGATTAAATTGTTTTAATTTTTCTATTACTTCAGTAGAAAGTCCAGGCAAATCATCAAATACAAAGTTTTCTGGTATTTTTAATGTAAGCATTTTTTTCATCTTATCAATTTGCTTTTTTTGTTTATCAACATATCGATAGTATTTTGCTTCAACGATTACTTGCTCTTTTAAATAATCTTCAAGATGTGCTAGGCTAGGTACTAATCTGTCAAACTTTTCTTTTGTTATAGTATTTCTTCCCACTAAATCAACTAATAAAATTTTATCAGATATCTTATCTTCACCTAGTTCAGTTAATAGTGCAAGGTTTTCTTTTTTTGAAGTAAACCAAATTTCTTCCATAAATTTTATAGCGTCCTTAATGGTTTGTTTTTTATGTCTCATAGTTTCTTGAGTCTCATCGGAAATTAGTCCAAATTTATGTCCGTAATCCATAAGTCTCATATCAGCGCTTTCTTCTCTTAAAAGAAGTCTATATTCAGCTCTTGATGTAAACATTCTATATGGTTCTGTAGTTCCTTTTGTTACTAAATCATCAATTAAAACACCAATATAACCTTCATCTCGTCTAAGAATAAAAGGTTCTTTTTTATCGATTGATAAAGAGGCGTTTATTCCTGCCATCAGACCTTGCGCAGCTGCTTCTTCATATCCAGTTGTTGCATTAATTTGACCCGCAAGATAAAGGTTTTTAATTTTTTTTGTTTCAAGAGTATGCAAAAGTTCTGTGGGATCAACATAGTCATATTCAATTGCATAGGCATATCTCACTACTTTTGCATTTTCTAAACCTTTAATAGAATGTATCTTTTCTTTTTGTACATCAATCGGTAAAGATGAACTTAGTCCATTTATATAGTATTCTTCAGCTCTTTTTGTTTGTGGTTCTAAGAATAACTGATGTCTTTCTCGCTCACTAAATCTATTTACTTTATCTTCTATACTAGGACAATATCGAGGACCAGTACCTTCTATTTGACCTGTAAAAAGTGGTGCTCTAGCAAAATTTGTTCGAATAATATCATGTGTTTCAACATTTGTATATGTGATATAACAAGGAAATTGTGTAGGATTAAATTCTTTTTTATTCGTTCTAAAACTAAAAGGATATGGTTTTTCATCTCCTCCATGTTCTTCCATTACTGAAAAATCTATTGAATTACCATTGATACGTGCGGGTGTTCCTGTCTTTAGTCTTCCTACATTTAAATTAAATTCTTTTAATTGGTCAGATAATGTAGTTGATGGAGCTTCCCATGCCCGTCCTGCTGGATACTTTTGTTCTCCAATATGAATCAGACCTTTCATAAATGTACCAGTTGTTAAAATTACTTTTTTAGCAGAAAATGTTTCTCCCAATTTAGTAACCACTCCTGAAACAATATTATCTGCTTCAATTAAGCTAGCTACTTCATCTTGGTATACATCTAGGTTAGGAGTATTCAGAGTTACATTTCTCATATATTCTCTGTATTCATCCATGTCAATTTGAGCTCGACTTCCTTGCACAGCTGCACCTTTAGAAGCATTTAAAATTCTAAATTGTATACCGGTTTTATCAGTACAAAGTCCCATCTCTCCACCAAGAGCATCTATTTCACGTACAA
Source organism: Arcobacteraceae bacterium (assembly GCA_028375605.1). GTDB lineage: Bacteria > Campylobacterota > Campylobacteria > Campylobacterales > Arcobacteraceae > JAIOSF01. The sequence goes on along the minus strand of JAONGR010000010.1, from coordinate 31,133 downwards.
GATGACCTTTTGCAAGACCACCTATAGCAGGATTACAGCTTGCAGCTCCTATTTGTTCAACTAGCATTGTAATTAGTAATGTTTTCTTACCCATTCTTGAAGCTACTAAACTAGCTTCAATTCCAGAATGTCCTCCACCTACAACTATTACATCATAATTTGTCATTATTAACCTTGATATTTAAATATTATACTTATTATATCCAATTCGTAGTTATTTGTGAATGAAACAGAGTTTAAACCTTATTTTTATATAATAACTAAATAAAAAATTTAAAAAAGAAGAAAAAATGATCAAAAAATGTTTATTTCCTGCTGCTGGATATGGTACAAGATTTTTACCTGCTACAAAAGCAATACCAAAAGAGATGTTACCTGTTTTAACAAAACCATTGTTACAGTATGGGGTAGAAGAAGCAGTAAGTGCTGGATGTGATACTATGGCTATTATTACCGGACGTGGAAAACGTGCTATTGAAGATCATTTTGATAGATCATATGAACTTGAACATCAAATAGAAGGTACCTCAAAAGAAACTTTAATGACTGAAATTCGAGGTATGATAAGTAATTATACTTTTTCTTATACAAGACAAGTAGAAATGAAAGGTTTAGGTCATGCAATTTTAACTGGTCAAACTCTTATCGGAAATGAACCATTTGCCGTTATACTTGCTGATGATTTATGTGATAATGATGAAAAATCAGTTTTATCTCAAATGATAGAAGTTTATGAGAAAAATCCTGAATGTTGTATAGTTGCAATAGAAGAGGTTCCTAAAGAGGAAACATCAAAATATGGTGTGATTTCAGGAAATGAAATAGCAGAAAATCTTTTTAAAATTGATGATATGGTTGAAAAACCAGAACCAAAAGATGCTCCTTCAAATTTAGCAATTATAGGAAGATATATTTTAACCCCTGAAATTTTTGAAGTTATTAAAAATACAAAACCTGGTAAAAATGATGAAGTACAAATTACAGATTCTTTATTAACACTAGCAAAAGAAGGAAAAGTTTTAGCCTATAAATTTGACGGTAAAAGATTTGATTGTGGTAGTGTTGATGGGTTTGTGGAAGCCACAAATTATTTTTATAATAAAGGATAAAAGTGCAATATACTAGAAATTTTTATCAAATCAAATCAAATGAGATGATTTTTGATGCGATAAAAGAAGAGATCAATGGTATTGGTTACTATAATCTACCTTTACAAGATACTACGCATTTTAAAGATTTTGCTAAAACTGTAAAACAAAAAAATGTTGCGATTATTGGTATAGGAGGTAGTACCTTAGGCACTATTGCAATTTATAACTTTTTAAGAAAAGCTAATTCTTATGATAAAAAGCTACATTTTTTTGAATCTACAGACCCTATGGATATACAGTCAAGGCTTAGTAAGATTGATTTGAAGGACACTCTCTTTATAATTATCAGTAAATCAGGTACTACTATTGAAACTATAAGTTTATTCAAATACTTTCATACCTTAATAAAAATAGATAAATCAAACTGTGTAATAGTTAGTGAAAAGAAGAGTAAACTTACAAAATATGCATCTAAACATAATATTCAAACATTTGAAATTCCCGAAAATGTAGGTGGAAGATTTTCAGTTTTTTCAGCAGTTGGATTATTACCTTTAGCTATTATAGGTGTTGATATAGATAATCTTTTAAATGGTGCCAAAAAAGTAAGAGACAGTTTTTTTGATCAAGGTGAGTTTTATGAACCACTAATGCAAAAAGCCAGATTTATGGTAGAAAATAAAATAAAGTTTAATATTAATGTTTTATTCTCTTATTCTTCAGCGTTAGAAGGCTTTAATAAATGGTACATACAATTATGGGGTGAAAGTTTAGGGAAGATAAATGTTAATGGAACAAAACAAGCTCTTACTCCTATAGGACTTGTTGGACCAGTAGATCAACATTCCTTTTTACAGTTAATTGCAGAAGGTAAAAGAGATAAAACAGTAACCTTTATAAAAATCAATGATTTTGAAGATAATACAATCATTCCTGTAGATACGTTAGATGGATTTGAGGATTTAGATTATGTAGATGGTCTAACATTTGCAGAGCTTATCGAAGAACAAGCAAATGCAACAATAGCTTCGATAGAAAATATTTCTGATATCCCTTGTGATGTAATTACAATAGACAAAGTAGATGAATATAACATTGCCTCACTTATGTTTAACTTTCAATTACTAACATCAATAATAGGGAAATTTGTTCAGATAAATACGTATGACCAACCAGGTGTCGAAGCGGGTAAAATTATTTTAAAAGATAAATTAAAAAAGATATAATTAGAGTTTTTAAAAGATTATGATAAAATTAATATAAATAGAAGAGAAGAGGATTTATCTTATGAAAATTATTGCAAGTAATTTTAAAACAAATCACACAAGAAAAACAACTAAAGAGTTTATTACTAATACAAACTCTTTTTTACTTGATAATGATATAAAAAATGATGTGTATATTTTTCCAACTGCTACTGCATTGGATAACTTTAATAGTGTAAACAACTTAATCGTCGGTACACAAAATGCATACTATGTAAAAAATGGTTCATTTACAGGAGAGATTGGTACGGAACAACTTGATGAATTTAAGATAAAAACTATTTTAATAGGTCATAGTGAAAGACGACATATTTTAGGTGAATCTCAAAAAGAGATAACATATAAATACAATTACTATAAAGCTTTAGGGTATAAAATTATTTACTGTGTGGGAGAACCATTAGAAGTAAAAGAAACTGGAATGACTGAAACTTTAGGATATATCTGGAATCAATTTGATGGTATAGATTTAGAGTATGACAATTTAATTATTGCATATGAACCAGTTTGGGCAATTGGTACTGGGAAAATTCCAACATCTGAAGATATTGAGATAGTACATAAAAAAATAAAGAAAAAAATAAAACAACCACTTTTATATGGTGGAAGTGTTAAAACATCAAACATTTCAGAGATTTTAGATATTCCAAATGTTGATGGAACTTTGATCGGTAGTGGGTCTTGGAATGTTGAAGACTTTAAAGAGATGATAAAAATAACAAATAGTAAATAATAGTAAGGAAACGAAATGATAATGAATGGTAAAAAAGGTGTAATTTTAGGTGTAGCAAATAATAAATCAATTGCATATGGTATAGCAAAACAATGTAAAGCACAAGGTGCTGAAATTGCATTTACTTATTTAAATGACTCTTTAAAGAAAAGAGTTGTTCCTATAGCGGAAGAGTTTGGAAGTGCAGATTATGTATACCCTTGTGATGTTTCAAATCCTGAAGAGATTAAAGCACTTAAAGAGTCTTTAGAAAAAGATATGGGACAAATTGATTTTATCGTACATTCTATTGCATTTGCTCCAAAATCTGGACTATCTGGTAGATTTTATGATATTACAAAAGATGCTTTTGATGTTGCTATGGATGTTTCTGTTTACAGTTTAATTGAGATTGTTAGAGAATTAAAACCTCTTATGAGTGATAACTCATCTATACTTACTTTATCATATTATGGTGGTGCTAAATATATTCCAAACTATAATCTTATGGGTGTTGCAAAAGCAGCTTTAGAGATGACTACGAAATACCTTGCTGAAGATTTAGGAAAAGACGGAATTAGAGTAAATGCAATTTCTGCAGGACCTATTAAGACTCTTGCAGCTGCTGGAATTAGTGATTTTAGATTTATGTTAAAGTGGAATGAAGCTCATTCACCACTTAAAAAGAATGTTTCTATTGATGAGGTAGGTAACTCAGGTATGTATTTACTTTCTGATTTAAGTTCAGCAGTTACAGGTGAAATTCATTATGTCGATTGTGGATACAATATTATGGGTATGCCTGCAGTTGATTTTGATGAAAATGGAAAACCTGCTATTGCTTGGAATGGTGAAAAATAATAAGTCAAAGTGAAAACTTTACTTTTTTTACTAATCTTTAGTGTATCTCTTTTTTCAAAAGTAGAGATACACCTTTCTCATACAAATGTAAAACATGGTACAACATTTGCAGTTATATTTCAAAATGATACCAATATGTCACAAGCTCCAAATGTTATTTTTAAACACAAAACCTATCAAATGTTTACAATCAATGGTTCGATAAAAAAATACAGAGTATTTATCCCTATTGATTATTATAATAAATTACAACATGAAAATGTACAGGTTTCTTATAGAATTAAAGATAATATAATTAAAAAAAAATTTGAAATTACAGTAGTGGATGGAAATTATAAACAGAATGAAATTATAGAAGTCTCTAAAGGTAAAGTAACCTTATCTTCAGAAAATAAAGTCCGCTCTGCAAAAGAATATAATCAAGTGTATAAAGATGTTTATTCAAAAATAACTCCTTATGATTTAGCAAAAAAATCTTTGTTTCAAGCTCCCATGAGATCTAAAATAACTAGTGATTATGGTAATGCACGAGTATATAATGGTAAAACCAAAAGTTATCATAGTGGTACAGATTATCGTGCGAAAGTAGGTACTGAAATATATGCTACAAATAATGGTATAGTTGCTTTAGTTATGAAAAGATTTTATTTAGGAAATGTTGTTTATATAGATCATGGAAGAGGTGCCTTTTCATATTATTCTCATATGAGTGACTTTAGTGTGAAACAGGGACAAAAAGTAAAAAAGGGTGATGTTATTGGATTATCTGGTAAAACAGGAAGAATAACAGGACCACATTTACATTATGCCCTAAGACTTTATAATGTAACAGTAGATCCTTTACAATACTCTTCACTTTATAACGAAATAGTTAGAAAGTATAAGTAGTATTGTTAAAATAATTACAGATTATTTAAATCTATGATCGTAATCTTTCCACCAATCATTTCTGGTAAATAAAGTTTATTAGATTTTTTATCGATCCAAAAATCAGCAGCAGCCATAAATTTTTCTAGTTTTAAGATACTATCTTGTTTTGTATCTAAGTTGTATACTCTAATAATACCAGCTTTTTTAAATGCTACCCAGTCACTTACATAAATTTTATTTCCAATCTTATGAACACCATCTAATACACCTTCAAAATTACCTAATTGTGTTAATTTATTGTTGTTTTTTAAATCGATTCTATATAATTTACCTTTTCCATCAAACATACTTTTTGTACTACTACCAAGCTGGGCTGCATATAAAATACCATCTTCATAAAATAGTCCATTAGCAACAGTAAAATCTAGTAGTTTTTTGTATGTTGTATTTTTAATATTAACTTCATAGATTGCACTAGTATCACTAGCTCCTATAAATAAAGTATTTGAATCTTTAACTGTGATGTCATTTAGAAAATTCACATCTTTAAAAACTAAATTAAAAACTTCTTTTTGAGTTGAAAGATTAAAACCTCTAAGTGTATCTACATCTGAAACATAAAGTATGTTGTTAATTATTCCCATTCCCTTTGGGGCATTTAATCCATCTATAAAATGTAACTTTTGAATATCACCTGCTAAATTAAGTTTAGATATAAATCCATCTTTATCTTTTGTTGTAGGTTTTAATTCTGTCCCTACATTTGAAACATATACATCTTGATTGTTTACAATTGTACTTTCAGGGGAACTAAATCCCTCAATTGTTTTTGTATTTCCATAAACGAATATTGTCAATGACAATAAAACTAACATAACTTTTTTCATAATAACTCCTTTTGAATGTGAAGAAATTATAACAGTTATTTTAATTTTTAGTTTATCTGTAAAGTCTAATTATTTATCTGTAGAGTTAGGATTGCAATTATAATATTTTTTATAAGTTCTACTAAAATGAGCATGTGTTTTAAATCCAACACTTAGTGCCGCAGTCCCTACATCATAGCCTAATTCTTGTATGAGAAATTTCCCTTTATCTATTCTCTTTTTCAAAATCCATTGCATAGGAGTTTGTTTAAAGATTGTATTAAATTCACTTTTAAATCCACTCAGGCTTCTTCCACTCAGTTTCGCAAATTCATTTAAAGTAAGATTTTTTTCAAAATTTGTTTCCATGAAACTTTTCAAATCACTTTTATTCTGAATAAGGTTTTGACAAAAATGAATAAAATCATTTTTTGCTCCACTTCCTAAAATTAACAACATTAATTCTTTTAGTTTTAAATTAATCAATTCCTCATTAAATTTAGGTTTATTATCCACATAAAGTTTTAGATTATCGGCTGCATTACTTATTAATGAATCTACCTTAAACTTTAAAGTATTTTTTGAACAATATCTTGGGTTACTGTTTAATTGGAAAGGTAACTCAGCTATTAATTGACGCGCAACATGGTGATCAAAAAAAATAAGTAAACATTCATAATTCTCATCACCGATAACTTCACTCATAATATATTCACCTTTAGTCATGAAAATTGCCTCCCCTTCTTCTAGTGTGATATCTCCTTCAACAGTATGTAATATTTTTTTACCATTATATACAATATTTAAAAGATTCCATTGAATATATGAGGTGTGTTTATAATTGTTCTCTACTGTACAGAACTTTGTAATAGTCATATCATTAGAAATGATACTATCTTCTTTGAGATTTTCTTTTATATATTGAATCGTATCCATTGTAGCCTTTCGTAATACATGCCTTTATTGAAATTTTAGGTTGAATAGTATTAATCCTCTATTAAGTCATTAATTACTAAAACTTAGATAATATGTATACTAAATTTTAAAAATAAGAGAATATAAATGGCAATAAACTTTAAAGAATTAGCAGAAAAATATCAGACACCATATTATGTGTATGATTTTGATTATATTTCAAAGCAATACAATGAACTAAAAGACGCATTTAAAGCAAGAAAATCACTGATTTCATATGCAGTAAAAGCAAACTCAAATTTAAGTGTAGTGAAACATTTAGGTGACCAAGGTAGTGGAGCTGATTGTGTAAGTATTGGTGAAGTCAAAAGAGCACTAAAAGTAGGAATTGCAAAATATAAGATAATTTTTTCTGGTGTTGGAAAAACAGATTCTGAGATAAAAGAAGCTTTAGAATTAGATATCTTAATGATAAATGTTGAAAGTGAAGCTGAATTACACAGAGTGGCATTAGTTGCTAAAGAGTTAGCAAAAATTGCAAGAATCTCTATTCGTGTAAACCCAAATGTAGATCCAAAAACTCATCCATATATTTCAACAGGACTTCATGAAAATAAGTTTGGAGTAGATATTGATACAGCAAAAAGAATGTATATATTTGCAAAGAATAATGAAAGTACAGAACCTATTGGTATCCACTGTCACATTGGTAGCCAACTTACAGAATTAGAGCCAATTAAAGAATCTGTAAATATTGTTGCAGACCTTGTACGAAATATTAAATCTGCATTAAAAATAGATTTAAGTTTTTTTGATGTTGGTGGTGGTTTAGGTATAGTTTATGACGATGAAACATTGATTAATACATACGACTATGCACAAACAGTATTAGATGCTTTATTTGGATTAGATATCACGGTAGTGTGTGAACCTGGAAGATTTCTAGTTGGAAATTCTGGTACATTCGTAACAAAAGTTTTATATGAAAAAATAAATGGTTCAAAAAGATTTGTTATTGTTGATGGGGCTATGAATGATTTGATTCGTCCTAGTTTATATGATGCATATCATAAAATAGAAGTATTAGATAAAACAGAAGATACAAGTGATTGTAATGTTGTAGGTCCAGTTTGTGAAAGTGGTGACTTTTTTGCAAAAAATATAAAATTACCTAAAACTGAAAATAACGATTTAATTACGATTCATAGTGCTGGTGCATATGGATTTACAATGGCTAGTAATTACAATACAAGAGGAAAAGTTGCAGAAATTGCACTTGAAGATGGAAAAGATAAATTAATCAGAAGAAGAGAAACATTTGAAGATCTTATTGCACACGAAGAGGAATATCTTTAATAGATATCTAAAAGGAAGTAGTTATGAATGAAGCAGTTGAATTAAAAAAATTAAGAGATACTTTAGATAGTATTGATGATGAAGTATTAACACTACTCAATAAACGAATGGAAACTGTGCATAAAGTTGGAGAATTAAAAGCACAAAGTGGTGGTGCGATTTATCGACCAGAAAGAGAAAAGTCTATTATTGATAGATTATATACTCAATCACAAGCATCAAATGGTAGTTTAAATAGAGCAGCAATTGAGGCTTTATTTTTAGAAATATTTGCTATTTCACGAAATCTTGAATTACCTGAAAATATTGCATATTTAGGACCTGAAGGTAGTTTTACTCATCAAGCTGCAGAATCACGATTTGGGGCAATGAGTGCATATTTACCTATTGCTTCAATCAAAGGTGTTTTTAGAGAAGTTGCAAATGGTAAAGCTAAATTTGGTGTAGTGCCTATAGAAAATAGTAGCAATGGAATTGTTAGTGATACGATTCAGTGTTTTGCTGATTATGATTTGAAAATTATCACTGAAGTTATTGTGGATATTCATCACACTTTGGCTTCTCAAGTAGATAATATAAAAGATATTAAAAAAATTTATTCTAAAGATATTGCTATTGAACAATGCCGAAAGTTTCTTGTAGACTTAGGACTTGATGAGTGTGAACTCATACCTGTTGAAAGTACAGCAAAAGCAGCAAAACTTGTTACTCAAGAAAAGAATTGTGCAGCTATTTGTTCTCATGTTGCTGCAAAAATGTATAATTTGCCGATTCTTTTTGAAAATATTGAAGATAAAGGTAATAATCGTACTCGATTTTTAATCGTATCAAATTTTGAAAATGGGAAAAGTGGAGATGATAAAACATCAATACTTGTGCAATTATCAAATGAAGCAGGTTCTTTGGTGACCTTTTTAAACGATTTTGATAAAGCAAATATTAATTTAACAAAAATAAAATCACATATAGTTGAAGGTATCTCTACATTTTTTATAGAGTTCAACGCGCATAAAGATGAATCAAAAGTAAGAGATATTTTTGAAAAGTATAATAAAGAGATAAAATTTCTAGGAAGTTATGTAAGGGAATCAGATGACATTTAATAAAGTATTAGACAATTTAAGTATATACGAAGCAGGTAAACCAATAGAATTAGTAGTGCGTGAATATGGTGTAAACCCAAAAGATATTGTAAAACTAGCTTCAAATGAAAATCCATACGGAACTAGTCCTAAAGTAGTTAAAGCATTAAAAGAAAAATCATCAAGTTCATTTGTATATCCTGACGATAGTATGTATGAATTAAAAGAAGCATTAGCTAAAAGATTTAAAGTTAATGATTCAAATGTGATTATTGGTGCAGGAAGTGATCAAATCATAGAATTTTGTATACACGCTAAATGTTACAAAAACTCTAAAGTACTTATGGCAAAAACAACTTTTGCAATGTATGAAATTTATGCAAAACAAACTGGTGCACAAATTTTAAAAACTCCTTCTGATACTCATAATTTAGATGAATTTAGAAAGATTTATAAAAAAGAGGGTGCTGATATTATTTTCTTATGTTTACCGAATAATCCTATGGGTGAATGTTTAGATGCAAAAGATGTATATAAGTTTTTAGACGAAGTTGATAAAAATACTTTGGTTGTACTTGATGGTGCTTATCAAGAATATGCAATATACAAAGATGGTAAGAAAAAAATTGATGTTAAAAAAGTAACTAAAAAATATCCAAATGTTATCTATCTAGGAACATTTTCAAAGGCATATGCTTTAGGTGGTTTAAGAGTTGGTTATGGAATTGCAGATGTTAAAATCATTAAAAACTTATATAAATTAAGACCACCATTTAATGTAACTACACTTTCTTTAGAAGGTGGTAAGGTCGCTTTAGATGATGAAAAGTTTGTTCAAAAATGTATAAAAAAGAATTTTGAAGAGATGGAAAGATATGAAAAATATTCTAAAAGAAATGGTTTAACGTATATTCCTAGTTATACAAACTTTATTACAATTTATACAGGGAATAAAATATCTAAAGAGATTGCCCAAAAACTACTTGAGCAAGGTATTATTGTAAGAGATATGACTGGATATGGTCAAAATGCGATTCGTATCACAATAGGAACAGAATCTCAAAATACAAAAGTATTTAAAGCATTAGATAAATTACTTATGGAAAAGAAATAGATGGAATCTTCTCCTATAACAAAAAAATACTATAGTTATGCGGACTGTATAGAGGATTGTAAGGTATTGATACCTCAAATAAAAGCTTATGAACCAGATGCATTAATTGCAATTGCGCGTGGTGGATTACTCTTAGGACATCTATTAAGTGAAGCCTTAGAAACAAGAGAAATATATAGTTTAAATTCTATTCATTATGATGGAATGAGAAAATTAGATACATTTGAAATATTTAATATACCAGACCTGTCAAGAAAACACAAAATTGTATTAATTGATGATATTGTGGATAGTGGTGAAAGCATGGTTGAGATAATCAAGATTTTAAAAGAAAAATATCATCATTGTGAATTTAAAATTGCAACAGTATTTTATAAACCAACAGCATTAATTCAGCCTGACTTTACAGTTAAAGAAGCAAAAGATTGGATTGAATTTTTTTGGGAAATAGATTTATTAGAAAAGAAATAATATGAATATTAAAAATAAAAGTATCGAAGAATTAGAACAAACAGCACAAGATATACGAGATAGAATTATTGAAGTGGTATCTGTTAACGGTGGTCATTTTAGTTCCACTTTAGGGGCTGTTGAACTGACTTTAGGGATGCATAAAGTATTTGAATGCGAACACGATCCTTTTATTTTTGATGTATCACATCAGTGTTATCCTCATAAACTAATAACTGGACGATGGGAAGAGTTTGAAACATTACGACAATTTGGTGGTATGAGTGGTTTTACAAAACCAAAAGAATCAAAAGCAGATTATTTTGTAGCCGGTCATTCTTCTACTTCAATATCTCTTGCTGTTGGTGCAGCAAAAGCAGCTGCATTAGAAAAGAATGGGAAAGTACCAGTTGTGATGATTGGTGATGGTTCTATGACAGCGGGTATGATTTATGAAGCACTGAATGAATTAGGTGATTTGAAACTTCCCGTTGTTATTATTTTAAATGACAACGAAATGAGTATTGCAAAACCAATTGGTGCAATCAGTAAACATCTTAGTAAACTTTTAGCTGGTAACTTTTACCAAGGATTTAGAGATAAAGTTGATCATGTAGTAAAAAACTATATGCCTAAAGGGACAGATTATTTAGCTAAAAAACTAGAAGAGAGTATGAAACTTATTACTCCTGGTATTATTTTTGAAGAGATGGGCATAGATTATATTGGACCAATAGATGGTCATAATATGGAAGAGGTTATTGAGACTTTAAAATTAGCAAAAAACTTAGGTAAACCTGTGATTTTACATGCAAAAACAGTTAAAGGAAAAGGTTACTCTATCGCTGAAGGTCATCATGAACATTGGCATGGAGTGAGTCCTTTTGACGTAGAAACAGGAAAATTTTATAAAAAGGCTGGAGCAAAAGCTGCAACAGCTGTATTTAGTGATGCGTTATATGAGTTAGCTAAAGAGGATGATAGAGTCGTAGGTGTAACAGCTGCTATGCCAAGTGGTACCGGTATAAATAAACTTATGGATAAATTTCCAGAAAGATTTTGGGATGTTGCTATTGCAGAACAACATGCAGTTACTTCTATGGCAGCTATGGCAAAAGATGGATTTAAACCTTTTGTGACTATATATTCTACATTTTTACAAAGAGGGTTTGATCAAATTATACATGATGTATGTTTGATGAATCTTCCTGTAACTTTTTGTATAGATAGAGCTGGAATAGTTGGAGCTGATGGGGAAACACATCAAGGACAATTTGATATTAGCTTTTTACGGTTCTTACCAAATATGACTTTATTTGCTCCTCGTGATTCTAAAACATTAGAGTATGCATTAGAGTATGCAAAGGATTTTAAATCTCCATGTGCATTACGATACCCAAGAGGTGCTTTTGATGAACTAGAATTTGAACCTACAAAGTTCACTTTAGGAAAATCAGAAATCCTCAAAAAGGGTACTAGTGATATAGCTTTCATAGGATATGGAGCAGGTGTTGGTAGAGCGATTAAAACTGCAAATTTATGTGAACAAGATATTACTATTGTTGATTTACGTTTTGTAAAACCTATGGACTCACAATTGTTAACACAGTTAGCTAGCAAAACTAAAAAATGGTATGTATTTTCAGATAGTCAAAAAGCAGGTGGTGTTGGAAGTGCATTACTAGAAATGATTAGTGATGAAGATTTAGATGTAAAGGTTAGCTCATTTGAATATCCAGATTTATATGTACAACATGGAGATACAAAACTACTAGAAGAAGATTTAGGTTTAATGCCTGAGCAGTTAGCTAAAAAGATAAAGTAAACGATAAGTATCTATTTTCTGGTATCTTTTCTAACTGACATTAAAAATTGATAGTATAGGTAACCTAATGATATTTTGTTTAAAATAAATATTAAAGGATTTTCTTTTATACAATTATCTAAATTTATAATAGATATATATTTAAAATAATCTAACCAATTTGAAGTACAACTAAATCTGTGACATACAAAATTATCAATACTAAAAAATGTAGATAACCCAACGACAAATATCCAAAATAATGATAATAACCACCATTGTGAATTATTTGAACTTATTAAATGTATTAATTGTACAAGATAATTAGGAGTATACCAAGGTGTGTTACTTCTTAACTTTTTCAATTCTAAAGCATGATACTTATTTGCTTCTATTTTATTAGCAAGTTGTTCAAAGTTATGTTTAATAATACGATAGGTTTCTTGGGATGTGTTCTCTTTAGAAGTCTTTGTCTCAAGCCCTTGAATATGAAAAAAGTTTATGTTTTTGTCATAACTACAATAGTCTAAATTAATTCCAGAATGAAATGTTGTATTTCTAAATTGACTAAATTTTTCAAATAATACATATTTAAATATAGCATTAACATCAAATGTACAATCATCAAATATTGCTATCCCTTTAAAGATTATTTCATCAAAAATTATTCCATCAGAACTTCCAATATCTTTAATAGTGATATTATGAAATTCAAATAATTCTTCAAAGTTTGTATTAGAAATATTTAAAAAACCTATATCAATATTTTTTATAGAAAAAGAACCTTTCAAAACACTATTAGAGATTTCAACTGTACCTATTGTGTTAGTTTCACTTTTTGTATTACTTATTGAGAATGCACCTTTTAAATCAATGGAACTACTTATTAATACTTTTGTGATATTACAGTTTATAAATGAAATACTTTCAGAAAGTTCATATATATTAATATTATTAAATGTACATTCTGTAAAGTTTGCATTAATATGTAGTAATTGACTAGAATAATTATGAAATCTGCAATTTTCAAATTGGACTAATTTTATCGCATCTAAATTATTTGTATCAAATTCTTTGTATAAATCATCAAAATCATCATAAGTATAGTCAGTAAAATCTCTATTTCTAAATGTTTGCACATTCTCTAACTCAATAGTCATATTACAAATATCTTTTCTAATACAATCAATACAAAAAATAAAATTCCTAAATAACCGTTGATGGTAAAAAAGGCTTTGTCTATTTTAGAAAAGTCTCTACTTACAATGATATGTTCATAAGTTAACATAACAGCACTGGCAATGATAGCTAAATATGCAAAGAATCCTAAATCAGCAACCATAACAAATAAGAGCCAAAACACAATTGTAAAAGAATGCATAATTTTAGAAAATAACATAGTTTTTTGAGCACCAAATTTTGAGGGAATAGAATGTAGACCTAATTCTTTATCTACTTCAATATCTTGTAAAGAATAGAGTAAATCAAATCCAGCTACCCAAAATAAAACTCCAACACTTAAATAAATTGACCATAATGTTATCGTTTCAGACACTGCAACCACTCCAGCAATAGGGGCTAATCCTAAAGAAACTCCAAGTATGATATGCGCTAAATAAGAGAACCTCTTAAAATAAGAGTAACTAGCAAGTACTAGTAAAATAGGTATACTTAAATAAAACGCTAAATCATTTACTATATAGGCAACGCCAATAAAACCAAGTGCATTTGCAATAGTAAAGAATAACATTTGTGTTGGATTGATTCTTCCATCTACTGATGGTCTATTAATTGTTCGAGGATTTAAAGCATCGATATCTCTATCTAAATATCGGTTAAATCCCATGGCAAAATTTCTTGCAGTTAAGGCAGCTAGTGTACCTAAAAATAGTAGGCTCCATCCAAACCAACCATTTGCAGCTACAATCATAGCTATAAATATAAAAGGGAGTGAAAATATTGAGTGTTTGAACATTACTAGTTCGTTAAAATCGTTTAAAAGTTTAATAATTTTTTCCATAAGCGGGATTTTACTATAATATACTTTACAATACACCAAAAGGGAATCATTTGTATAAAGAACTAGCCATAATAGCACCAACTGCATCTGGGAAAACTGCATTATCTATAGATATAGCACATAAAATGGATGCAATTATATTATCTTTAGATAGTTTAGCTGTTTATAAAAAAATAGATATAGCTTCAGCAAAACCTAGTCTTGCTGAACGAGATGGCATTGCACATTTTGGGATAGATTGTGTATACCCAAATGAAACTTTTGATGTGATAGAATTTTATGAAGAGTACACACGAGCCAAAGAATATGCACTTAAAAATCAAAAAAATCTTATTATTGTAGGTGGTACAGGCTTTTATTTAAAAGCACTTACTGATGGATTGTCAAAAACACCGAAGATATCAGCTTCAACAAAGGAACTTGTTCAAAATGAGTTAAGAGATTTATCTAAACTCTATGATAAACTTTTAAAAATGGATGAGAATTATATGAGAAAGATTGCGTCAAATGATAAATATAGAATCGAAAAAGCTTCACAAATATATTTTGAAACTAATTTAACTCCAAGTGAATATTTTGTACAAAACCAACCTGAACCACTACTTGAAAACTTACCAATATACGAGATACAAACAGATCCTGAAATTTTAAGAAATAGAATCAAACAACGAACAAAAATAATGCTATCAGATGGATTGATAGATGAAGTTATTTCTTTAGAAAAAGAGTATACTCGTGCTCCAAACTGTATGAATTCTATAGGAATATCCGAGACATTTGACTATTTAGATAGTAAGATTGATAGAATTGAATTAGAAAACCTTATTTCAATACATACTGCTCAATTAGCAAAAAGACAAAGAACTTTTAACAAGTCACAGTTTAATAATGTGAAAAAAGCAGAGTTAAAAGAGATGAAAGAGATTATTTTAGCTGATTATTAAATAAATTTTAAATTAATACTTTAATAATAAGTAGAGCTTATTTATTAATAATTAAGAAAAAATTAATAGCTTACACTAGCCCTAATTGTAAGTTCTTATTTACGTATAATCAGCTATTATATAGTTAATATAATGGGTTAAAGTATAGTAAAATACTAGACTTAATTAAGAAAGGGAAAAAATGGAACATATGGATTTTACACATCCTTATTTCGGTGTATTTATAATGTTTGTATTAACATTTGGTGCATTCCTAGCTACAACGATGTTAGCACGATTAGTAAGTCGAAAATTTGCTCGTCTAGATACTGAAAAACTTAAATCAACACTTTACGAATGTGGACCTGAAGTAACAAAACAACCGAACACAATATCTGTTCAATTTTATCTTATGGCATTATTATTTATCCTTTTTGATGTTGAAATCATATTTATGTTTCCATGGGCAGTTAACTTTGCTGTTTTAGGTTGGTTTGGTTTTGTAGAGATGTTATTATTTATATTATTATTAACAATAGGGTTTATTTACGCCTGGAAAAAAGGAGCGTTAGAATGGCACAGCATAAAGTAAACTATTTTGCAGATGCAGGGACACCAATAAAATTAACAACAGTAGATAAAATTGTTAATTTTGGACGAAGTAATTCTCTTTGGCCTATGACTTATGGATTAGCTTGTTGTGCTATTGAGATGATGGCTACTGGTGGTTCTCGATTTGATTTTGATAGATTTGGAACTATTTTTAGAGCAAGTCCAAGACAATCAGATGTTATAGTTGTTGCTGGAACATTAACTAAAAAACATGCTGAATTTATGAGAAGATTGTACGATCAAATGCCAGATCCTAAATGGGTTATATCTATGGGATCTTGTGCAAATACTGGAGGTATGTTTAATACATATGCAACAGTACAAGGTGTTGATAGAATTGTACCTGTTGATATTTATCTTCCTGGATGTGCTCCACGACCTGAAACATTACAATATGCATTGATGATGTTACAGCAAAAAATTAGAAGAGAGCCTTCAAATATGGCACAAAAAGCTAAAAGGTTGATTTAGATGAGAAAATATACCAATAAAAAAGATGTACAAAATAAATCTTTTTATAGCGATAGATTTTTTGTAAAACCTCCAGTACCAAGAAAAGAGAGTATCTGGGATGATGTTCTTTTTGCAGATGAAAAGAGTTTAAAAGATGTTGCGGAGATAATAGAATCATACCTTGAATTAGATCATTTAATATTACACATAAATGCACAAGACAATGTCAAAGTTATCTCACACCTTAAAAACTCTCAAAGCTATGACATGATGATGGAACTTACAGCAGTTGATTATCTTGCAAAAAAAGAAGGATTTGAAATAGTATACGAACTATTATCGATGAAAAAACGTAAAAGAATACGTGTAAAAACTTTTATAAACCAAAAAGATACTATTCAAAGTGTTGAGCCTTTATTTAGAATGGCAGATTGGAGTGAGCGAGAGATGTTTGATATGTATGGCGTAAAAGTTATAAATCATCCAAACTTACAAAGAATTCTTTTGCCAAATGACTGGTCTGGACATCCTCTTTTAAAAACATATCCTTTGCATGGTGATGAGGCTGCATCATGGTATGAAGTAGATAAGATTTTTGGCAAAGAAGCTCGTGATGCAATTGGTCCTGAGTTAAGAGATTCTGCTTGTGTTGATAGATATGATACAGATAGATTTGCAAGACTTGGACATGAAGTATCAAAAGGAACTCCAATTTCACAAGGTAATGAACCTGATACTCCTATACGATATCAAGAAGAGGGTGGTGTGCAATTGTTTGGAAAAAAACTTGTAACCCCATTTGATGAGATAGAAACAGTTCATTTAAAGAAGAGGAAATAATATGCAACAAACAAATAGGTTAAAACCATTTTTTGAGAATATAAATTTCGAACGAGAAGATAATACAATGGTTGTAAATTTCGGACCACAGCACCCCTCTGCACATGGTCAGTTGCGACTTATACTTGAACTACAAGGTGAAGAGGTTGTAAAAGCTACTCCAGATATTGGATATCTTCATAGAGGTGTTGAAAAAATGGGTGAAAATATGACTTATAATGAATTTTTACCTACAACAGATAGAATGGATTATAGTGCTTCTACATCAAATAATTATGGATACGCACTAGCTATAGAAGCTCTACTTGATATTGAAGTACCAAGGCGTGCTGAAGTTATACGAACAATGCTAGTAGAATTAAACAGAATTATATCTCATCTATTTTGGCTTGCTACTCATGCACTTGATGTTGGAGCTATGTCAATCTTTCTTTATGCATTTAGAGAAAGAGAATTTGCATTAGATCTCATGGAAGATTATTGTGGCGCACGTCTTACTCATAGTGCAGTTAGAATTGGTGGAGTTCCTTTAGATTTACCAAAAAATTGGATAGATGATTTAGTAAAGTATATAAAAACATTAGAATCCCAAATCCCTATTTATGAAGGTTTATTAACGAAAAATAGAATTTGGAAAATGAGACTAGAAAATGTAGGAGTGATCTCAGAAGAGATGGCAAAATCATGGGGAGTTTCGGGAGTTACACTACGAGGTAGTGGTGTTAAGTGGGATTTACGAAAAGAGATGCCTTATGGGTTGTATGGTGAACTAGATTTTGATATACCAGTTTCAGACAAATGTGATTCTTACGGAAGATATAAGTGTTATATGCAAGAGATGTATGAATCTGCTAAAATACTAAAACAACTTATTCCTATGTATGAAAGCTCAGATAGTCAGCTTATGGCGCATGGACCTGAGTATATCTCTGCTACAAAAGAAGAGATAATGACTCAAAACTATTCTTTGATGCAACATTTTGTTTTAGTTACTCAAGGTATGAGACCACCTGTTGGAGAAGTATATGTGGCTACTGAATCACCAAAAGGTGAACTTGGGTTTTATATAATATCTGATGGTACACCATATGCATATAAATTAAAGTGTAGAGCACCCAGTTTTTTTCATACAGGAGTATTAACAGACTTACTTCCAGGACATCAGTTAGCCGATGTTGTTACTATTATTGGTAGTTTAAATATAGTTTTTGGAGAGGTAGATAGATAATGAAACGATTTGATTTAAGACCCTTAAAAAATGATTTTATACCACAAATGGTACATCTTATAAATGAAGAATTATCTGAAGGTGAAAATGGAATTTTTATGTTTGAAATAGGAGACTTTTCAGGAGTTCAAGCATCGGCAGATTGTGTAAAAGAAAATAATTGGACGTTAATGAACTCTATAAAATTTAATGAAGTTGACTGGACTTTGGTAATAAAAAAAGAAAAACCAGAAGTTTTAGTGGTGGAAGATGAGGTAGAAGGTGAATAATAATAAAATACAATTGGAAAATTTTATGGATTTTAATAGTGATGCTGTAATAACTATAGGTACAAGAATTGCTGCAGACAATGTAAAAGTAGAAAGATATATAAATAAAATACTACATAGTGAAGGAAGTGAATTTATCTATATGCATCCAATTGATGATGTATCACTTCAAGACAAATATACACAGTATATAAAATATGAGGCTGGAAGCGAAGAGGGTGTTTTTGCTTTATTGGCATTTTTTCTTACAAAGAATTCATCTAAAGAGATTCAAGAATATCTTGATGATTTAGATATAGGTTATTTAAGTGGTGAGAGTAGTGTTGGAGAAGAAGAGCTTGAATTACTTGTGGAAAAACTTGAAAATAAAAAAGAGATTACTTTAGTTATAGGTGATGATATCACTGGTCATAAATACTTTGATAATATTTCTAAATTTATACGACTTATTGATTTATATACAGATATCAATGTTGTATTATTAAACGCGGATATTCATATTGATCTATCTTTAAAAGTTATACCTGATGAAGTTGATGATATCAATACTTATAATGGTACAGTGGTTTATAGTGTACATACAGAAGAAGATATCTTAAGGGGTAGTGCTTCTTTTGCTATGGCTGCAAAAATTAAAGATGGAGATACTGTAAACATAACATATGAAAATCTTACTATCAAAAAGAAATTTCAAATTGACGCAAGTGTTAGAGGAACTATCGCTCTATATCCAATAGTAGATACAGAACAAGAAAAAGTTATGTTATCTGGATATCGATTTAAACAAGTAAAAATACAAAGGGTTGAATCATAATGGATACTCTAATAAACATAACTATAGATGGTAAAAAGTGTGAAGCTAAAGAAGGTACCTCAATACTTAATGTAGCTCGAGCTAATGACCTATTTGTACCTGCTATTTGTTATCAAACAAAATGTTCACCAACATTAGCTTGTAGATTATGTTTAGTTGAAGCTGACGGAAAACAAGTATATTCTTGTAATGCAAAAATAAAAGAGGGTATGACTGTAAATATCAATACTCCAACAATAGAAACTGAACGACGTGCAATCATGGAAGTGTATGATGTAAATCATCCTTTACAGTGTGGTGTTTGTGATCAAAGTGGAGAGTGTGAGCTGCAAAACTATAGTGCATATATGAAAGTTGATGAACAACATTATTCAGTTAAAGATGTACCTAGACCGGCAGCTCATTGGGGAGTGATGAATTATGACCCAGGTTTATGTATAGTATGTGAAAAATGTGTGACTGTATGTAAAGATATGATTGGTTCAAGTGCTTTAAGTACTGTTAAAAGAGGAGCAGATGCCTTAAGTGCTGAATATAAAGCTAGTATGCCGAAAGATTCATACGCAATGTGGAATAAACTTAACAAAAGTCTTATTGGATTTGATAAAGATAGCTGTATTGATTGTGGTGAGTGTATTTCTGTTTGTCCTGTAGGTGCACTTGTAAGTCATGAGTTCCAGTATACATCAAATGCTTGGGAACTTACAAAAATTCCTGCATCAAATCCTTTCTCTTCTGATTGTTCACTTATGTACTATGAAGTGAAACATACAAACATAGTAAAACATCATGAACAAGATATTTATAGAGTAACAAATGATGCTCATTATACATCATTAAGTGGAGCTGCACGATTTGGATTCGATTATTTAAATAGAGCTACCAAAGATGAAGAGTCATTTCAAAAAGCAGTTGAAGCTGTAAAAAATGCAGATACTATTTTATTTAATTCGTACATCACTAATGAAGAGGTAAAAATATTACAGTCTTTAAAAGAGAAACTTGGATTGAAATTGATTAATAATGATGCGTTACAATTCAAAAACTTTATGTCTGATTATTCAAAAGTAACTGGAAAAAGTTTATACAATGGAATTGTAGAAGATATTCATAATAGTAATTTTATAGTATCAGTAGGATCATTTTTAAAGTCTGATGCACCATTAGTAAAATATGCTTTTAACAATGCTATTACATTAAACAAAGGGGCAGGTTTATATTTCCATAGTATGGGAGATAAGCACATAGAAGGTTTTGGAAAAAAAGGTAAAACAATAGAAACTATTGCAAATAAACCTTTTAGTGAAGATGCTATTTTATATTTTATTTTAGACCAGTTTGGAAAAGATTTACCTTCTCACATTGAAGAGTATTTAAAAACGTTGAGAGAAACTAGAGTAAAAACTGTAACCGAAACAGTAAAAGAAACTGTAGTGTCAACTGTTGTTGATGAAGAGACAGGTGAAAGTAAAGAAGTTAAAAAAATTGTTCCTAAAAAAGTATCTAAAGAAGTTGAATATACATATACACAACTTCTTGATATGATAGGAGCTGATGCAATGCTATTAGAAACTATAACTACTATGCTTCTTAAAAAAGATACTTATTCGATTATTATCGGAGAAGATTGTATTACTCATCCTAATGCAAGTAAAATTGCAACACTAGCTGGGTATGTAGAAAAATATACTGATTTTAAAGTAGTAGTAACACCAACGCAAACAAATACTTTAGGTGTGAGTGAAATTTGTGACCTTGATGTTACAGAAAATATAACTGGAAAAACTGTTGGATACAATGTATCAGCTGATTTTCAATTAAGTGCTTTAGGTGATGGTGACCTTGATATGCCACCATTAAATCAGCAAGAGGGTACTTTTGTAAATATTGATAAAAATGTTGTACCTACAAATGCTGCAATTGATTATAATGGATATGAATTAAATGATATTGCAAATGAAATCTTAGATTATAATGTTATAGATACTATAGAATACACATCTGAAATTTTTGAAGGTGTAAAGTTTGATGATTTAGAAAATCACTTTACAAATGATAGAGTTGAGCATAGAGGATATGCTATTAAAATAAATGAAGTTCAATCAGAATATATAAACATATTAGATGAGTGTTCTAGTATAGAATTAAATAAAGATGAATATATCATTTACGCAGGAAATACTATAAATCAATTTAATGAATTCACAGCATGTGCTAAACAATTAAAAGATGAGGTAGTTGCACTTTATATTTCGGAGTCATTAGAAAAGACACTTGAATTAAGTGTTGATGATAAGGTTGAAGTTACTGCAAATGATATGATTATGGCTTTAGATGTGAAAGTAGATAAAAGTCTTATTGGAGATATATCATATATCCCAACTTTTGATAAGTTTATAAATACAAAAAAACTATTTAAACATCGGTTTGCAAAAGCGAACATAAGAAAGGTGTAAAATATGGATAACGAAATTTTAATGACCATTGTAAAAGTCTTAATTATTTTAACAGTATTTTCTGCACTTGCTGGATTTACAACATATATCGAAAGAAAAGTATTAGCCTTTATACAAAGGCGTCCGGGACCTTCTCATGTAGGACCATTTGGAATTATGCAGATACTTTGTGATGGTATAAAACTATTTACAAAAGAAGATTTTGTTCCTCAGAATGCAAATAAAATTATCTTTATGGTAGCACCTGTTATAACTGCTGCAACAGCATTTATAGCAATGACTGCTGTTCCTTTTGTACCAGGAATGATAGTGTCCGATATAAATGTAGGTGTACTTTTTGTTATGGGTGTTATGGCTACTGGGTTATATGGTCCATTATTAGGTGGTATGGCACAAGCAAATAAGTGGGGACTTTTAGGAGGAGCTAGAACAGCTATTCAGTTACTTTCGTATGAAGTAGTTACTGGATTATCTATGTTAGCACCTTTGATGTTAGTAGGAAGTTTATCGTTAATAGATATTAATAATTATCAAGCTGGTGGTATTCAAAGCTGGCTTATTTTTACGCAACCATTAGCATTTTTTTTGTTTTTGATTGCTGGATATGCCGAAACAAATAGAACACCTTTTGATTTGTTAGAACATGAAGCAGAAGTCGTTGCTGGATATGCAACAGAGTATTCTGGTATGAGATGGGGTATGTTTTTTATTGGAGAGTATGCTAACCTTTTTACTGTTTCTTTTGTAACAGTATTGATGTTTTTAGGTGGGTTTAATGATTTATGGTTTATTCCAGGTGGAATTGCAATTATCTTAAAAGTAATGTTTTTAATATTCTTATTTTTATGGACAAGAGCATCATGGCCACATGTTCGACCAGATCAACTTATGTGGTTATGTTGGAAAATATTAATGCCATTAGCATTACTAAATATTTTAGTAACAGCCATTGTGCTGTTATAGGAGGCTGTAATGAGTTTCAAAGATTTAAAAGAGCGAAACGTAGGGAGTCAAGACTATATTATGATGGATATTGAAGAATATCCAAAAACTTCTTGGGAACAATTCAAACAAGTTATAAATAGAGGCTTTAGTTTAGAGTTATTTAAAGGGCTTGGAATTACATTTAAAATAATGAAAGGTGTGATTTTTAATAAAGAATCACACAACACTAAATATCCAATAGAAAAATTACCAATTAGTCCAAGATATAGAGCGGTTCATAAACTGTTAGTGTTATTAGAAAGTGGAACTACTCGATGTATCGGTTGTGGTTTATGTGAAAAAATTTGTATTGCTAATTGTATTCGAATGGATACTAAAATAGATGAAGATTCAAGAAAAGAAGTTATGGAATATACTATAAATCTTGGTCGTTGTATTTTTTGTGGATATTGTGCTGAAGTTTGTCCAGAGCTTGCTATTGTGCATGGTGGTAGATATGAGAATGCTAGTGAACAAAGAGAACACTTTGTTGTAAAGGAAGATATGCATACTCCATTTGCAGAACTACAACAACAATTAGAATATCAAGGATTTGGGACAATTTCACCAGATGCAGATGAAAAAATTAAAAAAACACCATTAGGATATTAGAAATGATGAAGGATAGTGTATGTTTGAAGTAGTAGCTTTTTATTTATTTGCTTTTTTAACAATTACAATGTTTACTATAACCGTAACAACAAAAAATGCACTGTATGCTTTAAGTGCACTTGCAGCAGGAATGATTTTTATCTCTGCATTTTTCTTTTTATTGGGTGCTGAGTTTTTAGGTGCTGTGCAAATAATAGTGTATACAGGTGCTGTTATGGCTCTATATTCTTTTGGTATGATGTTTTTTGATTCTATTAAAGAGATAAAAGAATCACCAACAAATCCCCGTTTAACATTTATGTTAACAGGAATCATAGCTTTAATAATTGTATTTATTTTTATAGCTCCAATAATTGGAGCGAATGTAACAGCACAATATCCAGTAGGGATGGCAGCTGAACTTTATGGAACAATTGATGGAAATACACAAGATGTGGGAGTAGTATTATTTACTAAATATCTTGTACCTTTTGAAGTAGCTGCTGTTATGCTACTTGTTGCGATGATTAGTGGAATTATACTTGCAGGTAGAAAAATGGATGTTTCAATTACTGAATTAAGTGAAAAAGAGATAAATGCCTTAAGTATAAAAAAACAAGAGACTGATAAAAAGGATAGTAAATGAGTATCACTTTAAATGATTATTTAATATTAAGTACTATTATTTTTATGATTGGTACTTATGGTGTTTTTAGAAGAACTAATTTACTGATGTTGTTTTTTTCAACTGAAATTATGCTAAATGCTGTAAATATTGGAATGGCTGCAATTTCTAAATTTCATGGAGATCTTACTGGGCAAATGTTTGCATTTTTTATTATTGCAGTGGCTGCTAGTGAAGTTGCAGTTGGATTAGGACTATTAGTATTATGGTATAAAAAACATAATTCAATCGACTTAGATACATTAAAAAGTATGAAAGGATAATGATGGAACAATATCTATATATCGCATTATTCTCTCCACTTGTGGGTTCAATTATTGCTGCTTTATTTTCTAATACTCCAAAAAAATTATCTATAGGAATTATAAGTTCGGCATTTTTGGCTGTTTCATTAATTGCAACCTTGAATTTACTTTATTATGTATACACAACAGGAGAAGCCGTTCATGTGAATATGATGGATTGGATTGTTTTAGGAAATGTAAATATTCCTTTTGGATTTATTGTTGATCAGGTGAGTGTAACGATGATGGTTGTAGTGACAATAGTTTCAACTATGGTACATATTCATTCTATTGGATACATGGATCACGATGTAAGTTTTAATAGATTTTTTGCATGGTTATCTGCTTTTGTATTTTCGATGATGATACTTGTTATGTCTGATAATTTTGCTGGATTATTTATAGGATGGGAAGGTGTAGGATTATGTTCTTGGGGATTAATTGGTTTTTGGTATCACAAAGAGGATATTAAGAAATCTAAAGATATTAAAGCATCGCCATATTCAACTCTCTCTCCTCATTCAGCTATTTCACCTTCATGGGCTGCAAATGAGGCATTTATTATGAATAGAGTTGCAGATTTAGGTATGCTTATTGGTATATTTTTGATTTTTTGGAATATTGGAAGTTTGCAATACAATGTAGTATTTGCAAATGTAAGTCTTTTACCCAATGAGATAATAATTGCTATTGCTGTATTTTTATTTATAGGTGCGATGGGTAAATCAGCACAATTTCCATTTAATACATGGTTAGCAAATGCAATGGAAGGTCCTACACCTGTTTCAGCGCTTATACATGCAGCCACAATGGTAACGGCAGGAGTTTATTTAGTTATAAGAGCAAATGAAATATTTATGGTTGTTCCTGAAGTTGGATATGTTATCGCTTGTCTTGGTGCTTTTGTAGCTATTGGAGCTGCACTTATGGCGCTTGTTGCTAGTAATATGAAAAAGATTATCGCTTTTTCTACTTTATCTCAACTTGGATATATGTTTGTGGCTGTTGGACTTGGTGCTTATTGGGTAGCTTTATTTCATCTTGCTACTCATGCCTTTTTTAAATCAGTATTATTCTTAGGTGCAGGGAATGTTATGCATGCGATGAATGATGAAATAAACATCAAAAAGATGGGTGGATTAAAGAAACATATGCCACAAACAGCACTTATCATGACAGTAGCTTCTGTGGCACTTGCTGGAATATTTCCACTTGCTGGATTCTTTTCAAAAGATTTAATTCTAGAAGTAGCATTTGGTACACACTCTTACATTTTATGGACTATTTTATGGATAACTGCTGGGTTAACTGCATTTTATTCATTTAGACTTATTATGTATGTATTTTATGGAAAAGAAAAATATGATACTGAGCAAAAGCATCCTCATGAAACATATACTTTTGTAATAGCGGCTATGACACCTTTAGCTATTTTAGCTATAAGTGCAGGTTGGTTTGAACATCAGTTTATTGATATGGTAACTCATGTTTTACCATTACTGAATGTACATGTATCTGATATAACATTTTATACTCTTATTGGTGTTACTACGACTATTGCACTAAGTGGAATTGCATTTGCAGTATTTAAATATAACAAAGATGGTGAATATTACGGAAATAAATTTCAAGATAATTTCTTTTATAAACTCCTAGTAAATCAATACTATTTACCACATTTTTGGGATATTGTTGTTTGTAAAGTTTATTTAGTATTATCAAAGTTTTCATGGAAAATAGTAGATTTAAAAGTTATCGACTCTTTAGTAGATGGAGTTGCTTCTAGAGTAATTGATGGTGCAGAAGTTGGAACATCTATGCAAAGTGGTAATTTATCTAAATCGTTAAAATGGATGGGACTTGGTATTTTAGTTCTGTTGATTTTAGTGTTAGTTTTTAGTAGTGTAAGATAAGGAGAGGGAGTAGATGGATTATATTTTATCAATTTTAATATTTTTTCCAGCATTTGCAGCTGTATTAGGATTTTTAGTAGCAAAAAATTCTATACGAGCATATGCAATAACAGTAACAATAATAGAGTTTCTTTTATCGTGTTACTTATGGATGAATTTTGAAACTGCCAACGCAGGAATGCAATTTACTGAGTTTATTCCTATAATATCTCAGTATGGTATCTCTTACAATCTTGGGATAGATGGCATCTCTTTATTTTTAGTTTTGATGACTACTTTTATGACGATGATCTCAGTAATTGGACTTAGCGAAAAACGCAATTTAAAACATTTACTGATCACAGTTCTATTTTTAGAGATGACTATGGTGGGTGTATTTTTAGCACTAGATGTAATTTTATTTTATCTCTTTTGGGAGTTTTCATTAGTTCCTATGTTATACATAATAGGTGCTTGGGGTGGACAAAGAAGAATTTATGCAGCTGTGAAATTCTTTTTGTATACATTTACTGGTTCTTTGGTGATGTTAATAGGTATGTTGTATTTAGGTTATATATATTTTCAAGCGACAGGATACTGGAGCTTTAATCTAATGGACTGGAATACCTTGATGCTACCTGTTGATATGCAAATGTGGTTGTTTGTAGCGTTCTTTTTAGGTTTTGCTATTAAAGTACCTATGGTTCCATTTCATACTTGGTTACCTTATGCTCACGGACAAGCACCAACAATTGGTTCAGTGTTATTAGCAGCTATTTTACTTAAAATGGGAACATATGGATTTATAAGATTTTCATTACCATTATTTCCAGATGCGAGTGTTGCATTTATGATACCTATGGCTATTTTAGCGATTATAGCTATTATTTATACAGCAATGATAGCTTATGCACAAGAGGATATAAAACAAGTAATTGCCTATAGTTCTGTATCTCATATGGGTGTTATTATTTTAGGAATTTTTGCATTAAATGTAGAAGGTATTGGTGGTTCTATATTTCTGATGGTTTCACATGGTATTGTTTCTGGGGCATTGTTTATTTTAGTTGGTGTGATTTATGATAGAACTGGTACTAAAGATATGAGGGAATTTGGAGGCTTAGCAAAAGTGATGCCTATGTATGCAACTGTATTTGGAATAATGCTTATGGCATCTGTTGGACTTCCTCTTACTATTGGATTTGTAGGAGAGTTTTTATCATTACTTGGATTTTTTGCTGTTTCTCCTCTATTAACTGGTTTAGCAGGACTAACTATAATTTTAGGTGCAGTGTATATGTTGGTTTTATATAAAAAAACATTTTACGGTACCGTAACAAATCCTATAAATGAAAAATTAAAAGATTTAAATGTACGAGAGATTTCAGCTTTAGTGCCTCTAGTATTTTTAGTTGTATATTTAGGAGTATATCCTAAACCAATTTTAGAGCCAGTTGATCAGTCTGTAAAACAGCTTGTACAAGTGATGTATTTAAAATCGGTTGACCCAGTGAGTAAAGAAAAAATAGCATCTGTGAATTCAATAGGGGAGATGAACAAATGATAGTTCCTATCTCAATAAGTATAGAAGAGTTAAATATACCAACGCTATTTCCTATGATGGTCGCAATTATTGGAGCATTGGTTATTTTATGTATAGATTTGGTTAGTAAAAAGTTACATAATACTTTATACGTTATGCTGACAGTTTTAGTTTTACTTATAGATTTAGGTATGGTTATAGGGTATAGTGGATCGGTAAGAGGTTTTTTTGATGTGATGCTAGTAGATGGTATTGCTATACTTACTCAGGCGATAATAATAATAGCATCTGCCTTATTTGTTTTATTAACATTATCAAAACAGAGATTTCATGAGTACAAATATCCAGAATATTTTGCTTTATTTTTATTTATGACAGCTGGTTTCCAGTTTATGGTAGCAAGTGATAATTTAATTTTGATTTTTGTAGGACTAGAAACTGCGTCACTGGCACTTTATACTTTAATTGCAATGCACAATAGAGATAAGTCAACCGAAGCTGCTATCAAGTACTTTACTATGGGTGCTGTAGCTGCTTCTTTTATCGCTTTTGGTTCTATGATCTTTTATGCACTTACAGGAAGCGTAGAACTTGGTCAAATATCTGCATCATTGGTTGCAAATGACTTTGCAAATTATCCACTTATTTTAGTTGGTGTTGTATTTATTTTAGGTGGATTAGGGTTTAAACTTTCTCTTGTACCCTTTCATACTTGGGCGCCTGATGTGTATGAGGGAGCTAACTCAGCATTGGCTGGATATATGTCTGTTGTACCTAAAATAGCTACCTTTGTAGTAGCCTTACGATTTTTTGAAATATTTACAAGTGTTGAGAATAAATGGGTAGAACTAATCTTATATATAATTGTTGTTTTAACAATGACTGTTGCAAATATGGCTGCTTTAGTACAAAAAGATGTGAAAAGAATGTTGGCATTTTCTTCTATTTCTCATGCTGGTTTTGTTATGGGTGCTATTTTAGTTGGAACTTCACAAGCAACACAAGGGTTATTTTTATATTGGATTTTATTTGCATTTACAAATTTCGGAACATTTGCACTACTATGGGCAAATAGAAGTAAAAACAATGAATCTTATGGCTCTGATCATCCTTTTGAACGATTTGCAGGTCTTATAAAAACTTCACCAGCCGTAGCTCTTACAATGGGGTTATTTATGTTAAGTTTAGCAGGGATTCCTCCATTTAGTTTATTTTGGGGTAAGATGTTTTTATTGAGTGCAACAATAAATGCAGATTACATTATCTTAGCACTTATTATGGCTTTGAATTCTGCTATTGCTGTGTACTATTATTTAAAGCTCATCGTATTTATGTTTTTAAAAGAAGCTAAACCTGAAAATCATACTGTAGCTATGGAAAACTCTAGTAAGTACGCAGTAGCCTTACTAAGTATAACGGCTGTTTTAACAATAACAGCTATTTTCTACATAGATCCTTTATTAGAGATGATAAATATGTATGTAGAAATAAGTGGTTATTAATCGTTTAATGAAGTTTTAATAGAAATTCTATTAAAATTTCAGCCTAATTACCAAGATAAGCATTGAGAATACAAATGTATTTTGACTGCTTCTCTTAGACCTTTACAATCATTTTTGAAGGCAACTCCCCAGGGTAGGAATACAGCAAGGAACTTTCACTCTTGGTGTGTTTAGGTATCTGGGAGGAGTACTTAACTCCACTCTAACACAATCCAATAAACCCCATAACTAAAGCACTTACAAAGAATCAAAACAATATAATAGTCTAACTTAATCTAATACAAGGTAACAGAATTTAATACCTTTATGTTACCCCATAAGTTACCTTGATAAATTTAGGGAACATTTGGGTAACAAAATAGGTAACAAATTTACTAAAAAACCTTATTTATAAAGGCTTTATATGAGTAATTTAACAGATAGAACAATCAAAACAGCAAAACCAAAAGAAAAAGACTATGTTCTAACAGATGGTGCAGGACTTCAAATCAATATAAGAGCTAATAAAACCAAAAGATGGGAATTTATATACAAAAGTCCAACTACTAATAAAAGACGTAAATTACCATTAGGTTTTTATCCTACTATCCCATTAAAAGATATTAGACTAATAAGAGATAAAAATATAAATCTTATTAGTCAAGGAATCGACCCTATAGATAAAAAAAGAGATGATGAATCAAAGTCAAAACTAAATGATAATAGTAATTTTATCCTTATAGCTGATGAGTGGTTATCTTATGAAGAAAAAAGAACTACACCTGAAACACATAAAAGAAAAAAGGCTATTTTAGTAAATGATAGTTATCCTTTTTTTAAAAATAAATCTATCAATGATATAAATCATCAAGATATTATCAAAGTATTAGAAATGAGATTAAACAAAACTATTCATAAGTCATCTATAAAAGCAAAACAGAACAATGGAATAGAAACAGCCAATAAACTATTTAACTATCTTGATACCATCTTTAAATTTGCTATAACTAAGGGATTATGTAAATACAATCCTTTTAACGATATTATCAAAGACTTAGTAATACCAAAAGCAAAAACAGTACATAATCCAAAACTAACAGAAACAACAGATATAAAAAAACTTGTAAATGATGTATATAATTATCAAGGTCACTACTCAACTATAAACGCTTTAAAATTTGCTTTACATATACCTCTTAGAGCTGATAACTTAGTTAACATAAAATGGGAGTATATAAACTTTGATGAATCAAGTTTAACTATACCAAGAGAACTAATGAAAGTGAAAAATCATAACTTACCTGACTTTAAAGTGCCGTTATCTGATGAAGTTATAAAGATACTAAAAGAACAATACGAATTAACTAATTTTCAAGATTTTGTATTTTTATCTAATGCAGGAAAACCCATAAATAGTAATACACCAAATGGAGCATTAAAAAGAATGGGCTACCAGGATAAACAGACATTGCATGGATTTCGTGGAATTTATAGAAGTTTAATAGATACCCATCAAAAAGAGCATAATTTAGACTATGAAGTAAAAAGAAGATTTTTAGACCATCACGATGAAAACAAAGTGGAACGAGCCTATAACCATAGAGCTGAATATTTTGAACAGATGAAGCCATTAGTAAAATGGTGGAGTGATTATATAATGAATTTAAAAGAT
>JAONGR010000001.1 GCA_028375605.1 Arcobacteraceae bacterium | reverse complement strand
GTTAGTTTTTAATACTTCATTAACAGGATATCAAGAAATTATTACCGATCCAAGTTATGCTGGACAATTTGTTACTTTTACAATGCCAGAAATTGGTAATGTAGGTGTAAATAAAAATGACAATGAAAGTTCTCAAGCTCATTGTAAAGGTATATTTGTTAGGTCTTACAATGAAAATTATTCTAATTTCAGAGGAGAACAAAGTCTTGCAGAATTACTCAAAGAAAATAATACATTAGGTATTTGTGATATTGATACAAGATATTTGACAAAAATGCTAAGAGATAATGGTGCGATGATGATGATTGCATCAACTGAGATTGATAATATTGATGAATTAAAATTATTGTTAGATTCTAGTCCTAGAATTGAAGATGTTAACTATATTGAACAAGTAAGTACAAAAACAAGTTACATTCACAAAAATGGTGCTTGGAATATGACAACTATGGATTATAATAAAGCTGTTATGAGCGATAAAAAAGTTGTTGTGGTTGACTTTGGTGTGAAAAGAAATATTTTAAATGAATTAGTTGAAGCTGGATTAGAAGTAGAAGTTATTCCAAGTGATTTTAATGGCGAAGATTTAATTAAAAGATATGAAACTGGAGAAATTGGAGGAGTGTTTTTAAGTAATGGTCCTGGTGATCCCTTAACTTTAAGTGCAGAAAAACTCGAGGTTCAAAAACTGATTAAAACAGAGATACCTATTTTTGCTATATGTTTAGGACACCAAATGTTAAGTATTGCACATGGTCATGATACATATAAGTTAAAATTTGGTCAACATGGTGGAAATCATCCTGTAAAGAATACGAAAAATGTAGTTGAGATTACAGCACAAAATCATAACTATAATGTACCAGATTCTATTGAAGAGATTGCAGAATTAACACATATTAATTTATTTGATAATACAATTGAGGGTGTTAAATATAAAAATAAACCTATATTTTCTGTACAACATCATCCCGAGGCTAGTCCTGGTCCTCATGAAAGTAAATATATATTTAAAGAGTTTGCAGACTCTATTAAATAGAAAATTTCAAAGGACAGCTTTAGGGTTGTCCTTTTTTTATACAAAATTAATTAAAAGGAATAGATTATGAAAGAAACAATTACATTTATTGGTAATGGTAACATGGCATTGTCCATTGCTAAAGGATTAAAAGATATATTTGAAATAGAAGTGGTTGGAAGATCAATAGAAAAACTTGATAAGTTTGAAGAGAATGTCGGCGTAAAGATGAAAAAAGAAACGTATGAGAATTTTGATATGACTAGTAAGAAAGTTATATTATGTGTTAAACCTGCAAATATTGAAGAAGTTGGTGTACGATTAGAGGGTATAGCAGATGAATTATATTCTGTACTAGCTGGAACAACAATAGCTTCTTTAAAAGAAAATATAAAATCTAAGGCAACAGTTCGAGTTATGCCAAACTTATGTGCTAGTGTAGGTAAATCTATGACAACAATGACAGGTGATAATTCATTAAAAAAAGAGGCAGAAGAGTTATTTAAAGCAATAGGTACCACTGTATGGTTATCAAGTGAAAAAGAGGTTGATATTGCTACTGCTGTTGCAGGAAGTGGACCAGCATATTTAGCATTAATTCACGAGGCGTTATGTGATGGAGCAGTTAAGCAAGGCATGAAAAGAGTAGATGCCATAGAAGTTGCCAATGGGCTGTTTGGTGGCTTTGGTGATCTGATTCAAACAATTCATCCTGCTCTATTAAAAGATGGAGTTATGAGCCCTGGCGGTACTACAGCAGCTGGTTACTCAGCACTAGAGCGTGGTAATGTAAGAAATAGTTGTATAAATGCAATTGAAGATGCATATATGGTTACTCAAAAATAGGGAAAATAATGATAGAATTTTTAAAAAAAGCAAAAGAATCAAGTAGAATAATATCTCAACTAACTGGAAAAGAAAAAAATAGAATTCTTTTTCAAATGGCAAATGCATTAAGAAAAAATGATAAGTCAATAGTAGAAGAGAATAAAAAAGATATGATAAATGCAGATAAAAATGATTTATCTAGTGCATTAAAAGATAGATTACTTTTAGATAAATCAAGAATTAATGCAATGGCAATAGCAATTGAAGAAATAGCTGCACTAAAAGAACCAACAGGAAGAATTCTTGATGGATGGATTACTGATGATGATCTAAAAATAGAAAAAGTATCAGTACCAATTGGGGTAATTGGTATTATATATGAGAGTAGACCTAATGTAACTAGTGATACAGCAGCTCTTTGTTTTAAAAGCGGAAATGTATGTGTTTTAAAAGGTGGAAAAGAAGCGCAATATTCTAATGAGATAATAGCTAAGTGCTTAAGAGAAGTTCTTATTTCTAATAATTTACCACAAGAAATTATTTCATTATTACCAGATGCAACTAGAGAAGGGGTGGCAAAATTAATAAAAATGGATAAATTTGTTGATTTAATAGTTCCTAGAGGCGGTGAAGCTTTAATCAAATATATCTCTACAAATTCTAGTGTACCTGTTATCAAACATGATAAAGGACAATGTCATATTTATGTAGATAGAGATGCAAAGATGGAAAATGTTATTAGAATTGCTGTTAATGCAAAATGTCAAAGACCTGGTGTTTGTAATGCAATGGAAACACTCTTAATCGATGAATCAATTGCAAAAGAAATATTACCAAAAATTAAAGTTGCATTTGATGCTGAGGGAACATTATTAAAAGGTTGTTCTAAAACTCAGAAAATTATTTCTGTAGATAATGCAACAAATGAAGATTATCATACAGAATATTTAGCAAATATTTTAAATCTAAAAGTAGTTTCTGATGTAGATGAGGCAATATCCCATATAATTGAATATGGTTCTGGGCATTCTGAATCTATTCTGAGTGAAAACATCACTACAGCAGAAAAGTTTATGAATAGTATTGATGCCTCAAGTGTATATGTAAATGCTAGTACAAGATTCACTGATGGTGGAGCTTTTGGTTTTGGTGCGGAAGTTGGAATAAGTACAAATAAATTACATGCCAGAGGACCAATGGGAATAGAAGGTTTAACTACATATAAGTTTAAAATATATGGGAATGGGCAGTCTCGTTAAATTTTAAAAGATCTATATCAATATATATATTTAAAGAGTCTTTTATTGATAGTATGATAAAGTAAATAAAATATATTAGGAGAATTAAATGTCAGTAATAATTACAGATACATGTATATCTTGTGATGCTTGTCTAGATGAGTGTCCAACAGAATCAATAGTCGATAATGATGAAAATCCAACAGGTGAGGATATTTATTATGTAAATCCTGAAACTTGTACAGAATGTGTTGGTGATAATGATGCTCCAGCCTGTGCTGATGCCTGTCCAACAGAGGGATGTATAGTTTGGGATGATTCTAGTGTTGCTCCGGAGCAACCAAGAAATGCAAATAGAGGGGCTGATGGCGAGCCTTGTGTAGAAGACTAAATATAAATTAATTTAATTTCAACACTTTCAAAAAAAGGCAAGAGTTAAATCTCTTGCCTTTTTTTTATTATTAAGCTATAATGCGCCACTTTAATAAATAACAGGAGCAAATAATGGAACAAACATTATCAATCATTAAACCAGATGCAGTAGCAAAAAACGTAGTTGGTAAGATACTAGAAAGATTTGAAACAGCTGGACTAAGAATAGCTGCAACAAAGAAAATACAATTAAGTCAAGCAGATGCAGAAGCATTTTATGCAGTACATGCTGAGAGACCATTTTATGGTGAATTAGTTGAATTTATGATCTCAGGACCAGTTGTTGTAACTGTACTTGAAGGTAATAATGCAATGGCAACAAACAGAGACTTAATGGGTGCTACTAACCCTAAAGAAGCTGAAGCTGGAACAATTAGAGCAGATTTTGCAGAATCAATTGATGCAAATGCAGTTCACGGAAGTGATTCTTTAGAGAATGCTGCTAACGAAATTAACTTCTTTTTTGCGCAAAAAGATATTTGTTAATCACATATTTAGCTGAATAAATCAATGAAAATTGAATTTAGGAAAATACCTTTACAAGAAACTGAATTTGAAATAATATCAAATTCAGTTAAGTTTTTAGGTACTTTTAGTAAAATATCGTCAAAACTAGCAAAAATTAGTTCAAAGTTATCTGGTAATTATGATGTAGACTGCTGTAAATGTGGTATTACATTTGATATTCCAGTAGATACTGATATTGAGTTTTTGCTTAGTGATGGTATATATTCTTCACAAAGTAATGATGAAGAATTAGTAATTATTGAAGTTGAAGATCATTTTTTAGATTTCAATGAGATATTACATAGTGAGTTAGAATCACTAAGATCAGAATATCATGTATGTGATAACTGTAAAACAAACGACAATTTAGTCGAAATAGAATATTAAGGATAAGAAATGGCAGTACCAAAGAGACGAGTGAGTCACTCAAGAAGTGCAAAAAGAAGAACACATTATAAGATTACATTAAAAAGACCAATTAAAGATACTGATGGGACATGGAAAATGCCTCACAATGTAAATCCTACAACAGGCGAATATAAAGCATAATGCTTAAAATAGCTATTGATGCAATGGGTGGCGACAACGGTTGCGAACCTATTGTTGAAGGTGTGATTTCTGCACTAAAAAAAGACAGGCATTTTACAGCTATTTTAGTTGGAAAAAAAAATGAGCTTTTACCTTTAATTCCTCAAAAATTTGATCATAGAATTGTTATTCATGAAGCAGATGATGTTATTAGTATGCATGATAGTGCAACTGATGCTCTCAAAAGAAAAGATAGTACTGCATACCAAGCAATTGAACTTGTAAAAACAGGTGAAGCTGATGCATTTGTTAGTGCTGGACATAGTGGTGCTTCAATGAGTTTAGCAACATTACGAATAGGAAGAATTAAAGGTGTAAGTAGACCTGCAATTGCTACATTACTACCAACTGTTAATGGTAATACATTAGTATTAGACGTTGGTGCAAATGTTGATTGTGATGCAAAAAACTTAAGAGAATTTGCAATAATGGGGCAAGTATACGCAGAAGATGTTTTGGGTATAGAAAATCCAATGACAGGACTTTTGAGTAATGGTGAAGAAGAATCTAAAGGAAATGAGGTTTCTAAGGAAGCATTCAAACTTTTAGAGGATGTTCCTAATTTTGTCGGAAATGTTGAAGGTAATGATATTTTTAACGGAAGTGTTGATGTTGTTACATGTGATGGATTTATTGGAAACATTATGTTAAAAACAGCAGAAGGTGTTGCTGATACTATCGGAAAAATTATAAAAGATAATTTGAGAAGATCGTTAGTTTCAATTACTGGGGCAGTTCTTATGAGAAAAGTATTTAAAAACTTAAAATTAAAAGTTGATTATGCTGAATATGGTGGAGCTCCATTAATTGGAGTTAAAGCTCCTGTAATAATTGCTCATGGAAAGTCAAATGCAAAAGCTATTCAAAATGCAATTTTTCAAGCAATTGCTGCAGCTGACTCAAACCTAAATCAAGATATAGAAGATAAATTAAAACAATTTAAGGACTAAATTATGTATGCTTCATTTAAATCTATTGGTGCCTACAAGCCCAAAGAAGTTAGAACAAATAAATGGTTTGAAGATAAAATTGATACTACTGATGAGTGGATTTTTAAAAGAACAGGAATCAAGGAAAGACTTGTTGCTAGCGAAAATGAAAATACAAGTGATTTAGGAACTAAAGCAGCAGAAGTAGCAATACAAAGAGCTGGTATTACAGCTAAAGATGTTGACTTGGTTATTTGTGCTACATTGAGCCCTGATTTTAGTGCTATGCCATCAACTGCATGTTTAATCTCTGAGAAGCTTGGTATTAAAGATGTTATGGCATTTGATATTAGTGCTGCTTGTACAGGTTTTGTTTATGCATTAAGTGTTGCAAAAGCTTTTATCGAGTCAGGTATGAAAAAAAATGTTCTTATTATAGGTGCAGAAAAAGCCAGTAATGTTATGGACTATACAGATCGAAATATTTGTATGTTATTTGGGGATGGCGCTGGTGCTGCAATAATCTCTAGAACTGAAGATAAAGAAAAATCAATTATTGATGTACAGTGTAGTGCCGATGGTAATCTAAAAGAGATTTTATATATACCTGGTGTAGGAAGTCCTGATGATAAGTTTATGCATATGAAAGGGAATGAAACTTTCAAAATTGCAGTTAAAACTCTTACTTCTGATGTAGAAAAAATTATGGCTAAAAATAATTATGTGAATGAAGATATAGATTTATTTATTCCTCATCAAGCAAATATTAGAATAATTAAAGCGGTGGGTAAGGCATTAAATTTAACAGATAGTCAAAAAGTATTAACTGTTGAAAAGTATGGAAATACTTCTGCCGCATCTATTCCTATGGCGATGAATGATTGTTTTGAAGATGGAAGGCTTACAAATGGTAAAACTATGCTTTTAGATGCATTTGGTGGTGGAGCTACATGGGGTTCTGCTATTGTAAAATTTAACGGTTAGTAAATAGATAATAAATAGCCAAACTTACTGTGAAGTAAGGACGGAAAGCTACAGGTCTTTATATAAGATGGCTGAGTTGCGTAAACAAAAACAAAACTTCAGACTCTTGTATTTAACTTAAAAACAAGGTTGTAATATGGTAAAAAAACAAGAAAAAAAATCACATCTTTTAACAATAGTAATTATATTAATAATAGTATCTGCTGGTGGATACTTTTATGTGACAGAGCCATCAGGTAAAGAGAAATATAAAGTTAGGGCTGCAGGTGGTGAAAGTGGCTATAGG
This sequence comes from Arcobacteraceae bacterium, assembly GCA_028375605.1. GTDB lineage: Bacteria > Campylobacterota > Campylobacteria > Campylobacterales > Arcobacteraceae > JAIOSF01. Next base: position 194,029 of record JAONGR010000001.1, on the reverse strand, counting down.
GCTTCTTTTATAAATTTAACAGGTCAGGCTGCAAAAGATAAAAAAATAGGCTTATCGGATGATTACTGGGAAGGTGGAAAGTTTAAATAAAAGAGATTGAACTCTTTTATTATTTAAGCAATAGAGGAAAGTTAGTTTCCTCTACTTCCAGGTTTATATGCAATGTCTTTAAAGTCACATTCTTCTGGAGAATACATTTTAAATGTAAAGTCATCTAATGCAAATAAGGGTTTGTTTAATGGAAGTTTACATGTTTCTTTACGTTCTAAATCACTACCTTCTCTAGAACAAAAACCTCTATTAGCTAAAGCAGCATAAGCTACAATATTTCCACCATCAGCTTCAACTTGTTTAGCGGCTTCAAGAGCAGATCCTCCAGTAGTGATTATATCTTCACATATAACATAGTTTTCACCATCAGCAACTTCAAAACCTCTTCTAATTGTCATCTCTCCATCAACTCTTTCTGCAAAGATAAATCGCACATCAAGAGCAGTTGCGAGTGCAAACCCAGCAATAAGTCCACCTAAAGCAGGTGAACATACAGCATCTACTTTAATTCCAGATTCTTTAATCTGTACTGCTAGTGCTTCAGCTAATAATTTGGCTGTTTTAGGGTTTTCTAAAACTTTTGCTGATTGTAAATAGAATTTTGAAAAATTTCCACTACTTAATTTGAAATGTCCTTCAAGTAAAGCACTTGAATCTTTATATATTTGCTCTACATTCATAGTTATATCTTCATTATTTCAATATCTTTTGCTTTGTAAAGGGCATCCGCTTTTAAAACATAAGAATCAGTTACTTTTTGAATTTCATCTAATGCTCTTTTAGACTCATCTTCATTAATTTCTTTATCTTTTAAAAGTTTTTTGATTTTATCATTAGCAGATTTTCTAATATTTCTGATTGCTACTTTTGCATTATCAGTCATAACTTTTGCACCTTTAACACTTTCTTTTCTTTGGTCTTGTGTCATAGGAGGGAAAAATAAAAGAACTGCTTCTCCATTATTATTTGGGTTTACACCAATATTTGCAGCACTGATAGACTTTTCTATTTCTCCAACTAAGTGTTTTTCCCAAGGAGATATACTTATTGTAGTTGCATCAGGTACAAGGATAGATGCAACTTGTGATAATGCAGTTTGTGTACCATAATAATCTACAGTGATATTATCTAAAATACTTGGTTGTACTTTACCAGTTCTAAGTGTTTGATAGTCTCTTTTTAAAGCCTCTAAAGACTTGTCCATACCAGTTTTTGTTTCTTCATAGTTTTCGTTTATCATATTATTTCCTTTTTTTTATTTTAACTTTATTGATTATATTATTTGAAATTGTAAATACATCAGGACCAAGTATCAATCTGGTTCGTGCTCTTTTTAAATATGTGTTAAGTTTTATGTTAACGACACCATTAACAACGGGAACATCTCTCCATCCTTCACCTGTTATATAAAGCTTAAGTTGTTTATATTTTTTATCTACGTTGACATGAACATTTTTAAGTATACCATCTTTAGGGAAGACTAGAGGTGCAATCCATTGTGCATCAAATGTTTTGTATTTTAGTTTATGTTTTATATTTACTTTTCCTACAAGAGCAATTCTCGGTATATCAAATTGGTCTGTTTTAGCTGTAATGGAACCCGTATTTTGATTTAAAATTGCTTTAAAAGCAAAATTATTTTTAAGTGTCTCTTTTACTTCTTTGTTATATTCACCATAAGGGTAAGCATAAGTTATAGGTTTAATTCCCGTATTTTTTTCAAATAAATCATATGCTTTTTTTGTATCTAAAATTAATGCATCATGTGAAAATTGCTGAAGCCTATGGTGAGAGTAAGAATGAAGACCAATTTCACCATACTTCGATGATTCTTTTATCTGTTTCCATGTCATGAAGTCTCCATAACCTTTATGAGATGCTTCAACATAAACATACAAGCTAAATGGATAATTATATTTTTTAAATATTTCTAGACCATTTTCATAGAAGCTTTTGTATGCATCATCAATTGTTAATGCAACCCACTTTGATGGAATTTTTTCTTTTTTTTCTAATTTATCAAGAATTTTAGTAAGAGGAACAACTTCATAATCATTTGCTTTAAAATATTCAAATTGTTTTGTTAGCTCTTTGATTGTAGTATTTGCACTGGGATATCTATCATCCGCAAATCTATGATACACAAATATATGCGCATTAGCAAAGATATATGAAATTGAAATTAATAATAGAAATAAATATTTCATTTCTATTATTAATTATTTAGTTGGTGCCGCTGGAGCAGAGTTTGCAGGTGATGATGCAATAGGTGCACTTGGAATTAATGAATTTATTTCTACATTATCAACAACACTTTTTGAGTTTTCTTGATTATATAAATATCCTAGATATAAAGTATTTAAAACAATAAGTAGTCCTAGTGCAAATGTTAGTTTTGTTAGGAAGTTAGCTGGTCCTTTTGCTCCGAACATTGAGTCATTGCTTCCACTATATGCTCCTAGTCCCATACTTGAACTCTTTTGTAGTAAAATTGCAATTGTAATTAAAATTGCCAAAATAAATTGTACTATTAATAACGTAGATGTCATATTAATCCTTAAGCTTAAAATAATCGGAATTATATCTAAGTATCTATTAAAATTAAGTTATAACAAATTTAGTAAATAAAATGAAAATTTTGAATTGTAAATATAAATGTTGTATAATAAATAAAAGGAGTACGTTTTGGATATAATTACAGATCAATATGAGAATATTTCGATTAATCAGCTATATTCAAAATTGTCCATAAAACAGGAAGAACTAAGCCAATTAGAAAAAAAGAATGAGTTAGAATCAATTGGTCCTAAAGATTATATTGACACGAGTATAACATCTAAAAATTATGATGTAGAAGATTTTACAAGAGTATTAGAAAAATTTCGTAATAAAGATTCTGAAATTAGAACACACGAACAAGCGCATGCAAGTATTGGCCATACTACAAGTCCTATTTCATATAATTATCAAGAAGGACCAGATGGTAAAATGTATGCAGTTGGAGGAAGTGTTAGATTGGATACTTCTATACCTGATGAGCCTACAGCTGCAGCTTTTAAATTAGAAATGATACAAAAAGCTGCTTTAGGGGTAACAAATTTAAGTTCTGCGGATGGTGCAATAGCATCACAATCTAATTTAAATAAAATTTTACTTGAATTGCAAGGAGATGAATATGGAACAAAATAATAATTTTAATTCAATACCTTCTTTAATTATAAATAAACTTCTAGATATAAAAACATAAAAAAGAAAGAACTTAATAAAAAAATGATAATTGTAACAGAAATAAATGAACTAAAAAAACTCTTAAATAATAAAACAGCAAAAATTGGATTTGTTCCTACGATGGGATCATTGCATGATGGGCATATATCCTTAATAAAAAAAGCTAGAAAAGAAAATGATATTCTTGTTGCATCTATTTTTGTAAATCCTACCCAATTTCTTGCAGGTGAAGATTTATCGAAATATCCTAGAAAAGATGAAGCAGATAAAAAAATTTGTGAATTTTGTGATGTTGATTATTTATTTATGCCTGATATTACAACTATGTATAGTAATGACGAAGTTTTAGTAAAAGCACCAAAGCTAAATAGTTTTATTTTAGAAGGTGAGTGTAGACCAGGTCATTTTGATGGAGTACTTCAAATAGTACTAAAATTATTTAATATTGTAAATCCTACGAATGTATATTTTGGTAAAAAAGATGCCCAGCAGTTATCTTTAATTAGACAGATGGTAAATGACTTTTATCTTGATGTAAATATTGTAGAGTGTGAAATTGTTCGTGAAATTGACGGCTTAGCATATAGTAGTAGAAATGTTTATTTATCAAAGAATGAAAGAACTGAAGCTTTAAAAATTTCACAAGCAATTAAACTTGCAGCGAAGTTGATTGGCAAAGGTGAACTGAATGTTGATATTATTACAAAAGAGATGCAAAGAAGTTTAACCTCTGAAATGATCTCTATAGAATATATTCATATCACAAATAAAAATTTCAAGAGCATTAAAACAGTAGAAATAGGAAATACTATAGTACTTGTTGCTGTGAAGATAGGTACAACTAGACTTATAGATAATATATGGATTTAATTATTGTGTTAGTTTTGTGTAGATATAATAGTTATATAAATAGAAACCTATTTAAGGAAAAGTAATGAAATTTGGATACTTAGTAGTACTATCGTGTAGTATTTTATTGACAGCTTTAAGTGCAGATGAAAAAAAAGTTGATTGCATAATATTGGAAGATGAAAACTCAATTATTTGTAAGTATTCACATGCAAGAATAGATACAGAACAAAATATTACCGTAAGTTGGATTGAACCTGATGGAACAGTTACAAGAAAACGTGATATGGTTATTCCTCCTTTTCATGGTTCAGTTTATGATTATAGGTATTTTGAAGGAAGAACACAAGGGGAATGGACTTTTAAAGTTAACCATAATGAGGATGAATATACAACTTCATTTACAATAGAATAATCTAAATGTCTAAACAAAAAAAAATTGCAATAATTGGTGCAGGAGCATCAGGACTTTTATCTTCAATATTACTTTCAGAACAAGGCTTTGATGTAACTATATTTGAAAAAAATAATAAAGTTGGTAAAAAGCTTTTAGCTACAGGAAATGGTAGATGTAATGTTACAAATAAAAATATTTCATTAAAAAATTTTTATTCTAATTCGAATATCTCATTGATTAAAAATAATATTTCAGATTTTTCATATAATGACTGTAAAGAGTTATTTAATAGATTAGGTGTAGAATTTAAAGTGGTACCTAGTGGTCGTGCATATCCTTTATCGTTAACATCATCTAGTATTGTAGATATTTTAGAATATGAAGCTTTAAAGCATGGTGTAAAAATTGAACTAAATAGTGAGATCATAGATTTAAAATATAATAATGAAAGATTTACTCTGAATAAAAATATTCATTTTGATAAACTTGTTGTTGCAACAGGAAGTATAGCTATGCCCAAACTTGGAAGTAGTGAAAGTGGATACCAATTTGCCAAACAATTTAAACATTCAATTATTAAACCTGTTGCATCGTTAGTACAATTAGTAAGTAGTAATAAGCATTTAGATGTTGTGGCTGGTGTTAAAATTGAAGCTGTAATAGATAAAACTAGAGGAGATTTCTTATTTACAAAATATGGTGTTTCTGGTTCCTTGATATTGGATATAAGTAGAAAAGTATCAAAGGACTTGCAAACACAAAAGACTGTACGATTAAGTGTTGATACGATGCCTGATTTTAGTATGGAAACACTAACAAATATGCTTTCTAAAAGACTTGAATATTTAAAAGACAAAGAGTTACATCTTTGGCTTGATGGTATTATGAATAAAAAGCTAGCAAAGTATATTATCCTTAATTCAAATATACCTAGTCATATAAAATATGCAAAATTTTTATCACAACAAGATATTCTCAAAATTGTAAAAACTATTAAAAATCTTCAATTTACAATTACTGATACAAAAGGATTTGAAACCTGTGAAGTATGTGCAGGTGGAATAGAATTGAGTGAAATAAATCTAGAAACTATGGAATCAAAGCATCAAAAGAATTTATATTTTATAGGTGAAGTGATTGATATTGATGGTGACTGTGGTGGTTACAATCTGCACTGGGCATGGAGCAGTTCTAATACTCTTGCTTTAAATATGAGATAATCTTTTAAATTTATTTAATAGCTATAAAAGTAGCAAAGTTTATCCATTTAAATAAACAATCAAAATTTTTAAATCCAGCATCTAAAATCATTTTTTTATTCTCTTCATAACTATATGGAATAAGTACATTTTCTAAAGCTTCTCGTTTTTGTGATATTTCAAATTCACTATAACCTTGTGTTTTTTTAAAATCATAATATTCATCTATAAATTGTTTATTGAGTATTTTGTTATCTGTAATAACTTTTTCACTAAAGATAAATACTGAACCAACCTCAAGAGAATTATAAATTTTTTTTACTAATTGTTCCCGTTTCATTGGTCGAATAAATTGTAGAGTATAGTTTGATATTATTACATTCGAAGTTTTAAAATCAACATTAAATATATCATCTTCTATAAACTCAATATCAATACCATAGGCATTTGTTTTATGCTTTGCTCTATCTAGCATAGCACTAGAAGTATCAATACCTACTAGATTCAAATCATGTTTAGAATTTTTAGCTATATTTATAAGTGTAGTAGCTGTTGAACAACCTAAATCATAGATGGTACTATTCTCACTAGTATATTTAAGTGCAAAGGATGTTGTGAGGTTTAACATATCTTCATAATGGGGAACAGAACGAGATAACATATCATCAAATACTGATGCCACGTCTTCGTCAAATTCAAATTGTTTTTTTATTGGTTTTTCAAATATATTATCTTTCATTAAAAGTATTGTATAATAATATATATTTCAAAGTATTTAAAGGGAAGTGATGTCTTTTATGGATCGATTGATTAAAAAGGTTGAGCAAATAGCTCCAAGATTAAAAAAAAGAACTTTTGATCCTGAAGCTATGTCAATAGAAGATATATCTTTGCCGAACTCTTTAATGAATTTAGATGTTGAAGATATTAAAAATATGATTGAAAAAGAGGTTGCCACTTTTAAATCATTAGATTATAAGAATAAGACTTTAGAGCAATTAAAAATAAATGAATTCCATTCCTATGAAATAGGTTTTATGTTAAGGTATATAAAAGAAGATAGAGTTTTTTTAATAGCAAATATTGATGAAATCATTCCTAGTTTTATTATGGGTAGTACACGAAATCAGTTACACATAAAAGTTTTTGACATTGTATATCGATATGATCTAGGTGTAAATAAAATGATGAGTGTAGATCAACTGGAAAAAGAGATTAAGTGGAGTCCTAGAGAAGCTGCTTATTTACTTCGATATTTAAATATGGAAGATAGAACAATTACTGGAAAGTAATATATAAAAAAGGAAAAAATTTGACAAATACAAAATGTGGATTCGTTGCAACAGTGGGAAGACCTAATGCAGGTAAAAGTTCTTTACTAAACTGGCTAGTTGGAGAAAAAATTACTATGGTTTCTCATAAAGCGAATGCTACAAGAAAAAGATCAAATGTAATTGTAATGAATGATGATGATCAAATAGTATTTATAGATACTCCCGGTATTCATGAGAATGAAAAGTTAATAAATCAGTTTATGCTTGAAGAAGCACTTAAAGCTATTGGAGATTGTGACCTTATTCTATATTTGGCTCCTGTGACAGATAAAATTAAACATTATGAAGATTTTTTAACAAAAAATAAAAAAAATACAAAACATATCCTTCTTTTAACAAAAACAGATTTTGTTACAGAAGCGGAAGTTTTTGATAAAATTGAAGAGTATAAAGAGTTTGATGATAAGTATGAATCTTTAATTCCTGTTTCTATTAAAAAAGGAACTAAAGAAAAAGATATTTTAGATGCAATAGTAAAACATCTTCCAGACTCACCACCATTATACGATACAGAAATCATGACAACTTCACATTTAAGAGAAATTTACAGAGAATTTATTAGAGAATCAATTTTTGATAATATTTCTGATGAGATACCATATGAAGCAGATGTTGTAATTGATAGAGTTGAAGAAAAAGACAATGTTGATGTAATTAAAGCAACTATTGTTGTTGAAAAATCTACTCAAAAAGGTATGATTATAGGTAAAGGTGCAGTTGCAATAAAAAGAATAGGGTACAACGCTAGAAAGAAAATAGAAAGACTTACTCAAAAGAAAGTGTATCTAGAACTTTTTGTATCAGTAAAAAAAGGCTGGACTAAAAACAAAGCATCTTTAAGTGAAATGGGATATAACTTCGACTAAAAAATATTCCCTAGTCACATATTTATAATAAAAAGAATATGTGACACAAAACGTGATACTCTTTTACTATAATAATTCCACGATAAAAAAGGAAGGTATTATATGATTTATGTAAAAGTTTATCTTCGCCGATGAGAAAACTTACTACTTAAGAGATTTATATATTTAGTATTAATGTCCCTTACAAAACAAATACAAAAAACTTACATAAATTCGTACGAACTGCTATACCTAATAGTGATTTTCTATTTTCTAAAATACTTATTATTTTTCTTATTAAAACAAAAGATTAAGATAATATACTTTTGTGACAGAAAACGTGACTATTATATTATATAATATATTCTTGTAAAAAATATTTTATAAAATTATAGTTATACTAAAAACTATTTTTTAGAAGTCAATATATTATTGCTTTTAAAAGTAAAATATTCTATTACAGATGAAGAGGAAAGTAATTTTGCCTAGCATAAAAACAATAACATTATTAGCACTTAATCGTATAAAAAATTTTGGTAATAAAACAATAATATCAATATATGATGAATTTAATTATGTCAATAATAATCACTTTAAATTAACTTTATTTCTAGAATTTTTAAAGAAAAATAGAAAATTTGATAATGATTTGATTGAAGAATTAAATAAGAATATCAATTTAATAAAGTATGAATTATCCAAAAATGAATTAGTAGATGTTATTGTTATTTCGTATTATGATACAGAATACCCTATACAGTTAAAATCATTAAAAATTCCTCCATTATTTCTTTTTTGTAAAGGAAATATAAAACTGTTGTCTAATAAAAAAAATATTGCTGTTGTTGGAACAAGAGAAAATTCTCATATAGGAAAAACTGTTGCAATTAAAACAGCAGAATATTTTTCACAACATGATTATACAATAGTGAGTGGACTTGCGAAAGGTATTGATACTGCAGGGCACATAGGGGCATTAAATGTTAATGGTAAAACAATTGCAATCTTAACAGATTTAGTAAAAATTTATCCTGCAGAAAACAGAGAACTCGCACAAAACATATTGAATAATCAAGGATTACTTTTTAGTGAAATTGCCCCATGGAAGAATATTTTTAGAAGTGCTTTTGTTGATAGAGATAGACTTCAAAGTGGAATGTCTTTAGGGACTTTTGTAATTGAAACAGATATAAAAGGAGGAACTATGCATACAGTCAAATTTACATTAGAACAAAATAGACATTTATTTGTTCCTGATTTTAATTTACTAAATTATGAGGATGGTTTTAGCAAAATAAATGGAACTAAATATTTGGCAAATGAAGGTAGAGCAAAATTATACAGTAAACATAATTACGATGAAGTATTACTTCTACTAGAAGAAAAAGAAAAAGAAATTGTTCAGGAATATAGACTGAATCAAGATAATATAAGGAAATTAATATGATAAATATGGTGGTATTTGACTTAGATGATACTTTGGTTGATACTAGAATCTTTAAAACATCTCGAGATAATAATAAATGGGAAGAACTTCCGAAGTATATTAATAAATTTACTGAAATAGGTAATGGGAAAGAGACTATAGATTTACTAATTGAGAATGATATTTATGTAATTATTATGACTACATCAAGAACTGATTATGCCAAGGAAGTACTAATGAAGTTTGATATTAATTATAATGACTTATTTGGTTATGCAGAATTGAAAAAGTTTTATTTAGAATATACATCTTCAAAAACGGGAGCACTTTGTGAATTAAAAAAACAATATGCATTAGATTCAAATGAAATTCTTTTTGTAGGTGATTCATATAAAGATTATAAAGCATGTGAAGAATCAAATATTATGTTTTTAACTATTTCAGAATCCGAGGCATACAATAGTTTTGAAAGTAAATTAGTTTTTATGGATTCATATTCTGAAATTCTTTCATTAGTGAAACAAATTAACAATGAATCATTCTCATTAATAGATACTGAAAATGAGCATATTGGTAAATTTAAAACACTTTCTTACTATTTAACGGATAGTTACAAACCTATTCCAGATTTAATACATAGTGCAAAGGAAGATTATGAAAAAAATACTGTAGAAAATGATTCAGACGATATTGGCAAAACAAAATTTTCTTATGATGCAATGCATAAAAGAATTAAGGACTTGAAAAATAATAAGCAAAAATCTATTGTAAATATCATTAGGGCACTATTACAAATTAGTTTAAAGACAAATTTTGGTGACATAGATTATGTAGTAAGATCTTTAGGTTCAAATGAACTTGAATATGATAAAAATTCTATATCGGCTATGGATGTTATCTGTTTTTTTATCGCATGTAGACTTGGTGCTGAATATAAACCTGTATTGTTAAAACAAAATAAAACTCATGATAAGTTCTCACATCAAAAAAACTTAAACTATAGTGCAAGAAATGAAATTATATATAAAACGTATTCTTGTGAAAATATTGATGATGATAAAAATATTCTATTAATTGATGATGTTATTACTACCGGAGCAACTACAGAAGAGATTATTAGAGCAATTAAAGAAAGTAATGATACTGCAAATATAAAAGTTTTTTCGATGGCAAAATCAGAAAAATTTACTAAGAAAAATTATATTAAGAACATTGTCAATGCTCAATATTTTACTTGTGCACATCCTAGTTTTGACGAACAAAGAACTTATCAATATTTTCTAGTGAATTTTTTAAAAGAACTTCTGCATAGTAATAAAGTAATTACTGTTAAAAATGGGGCTTATACAAATAGACTTATTTGTACTAAGGATATAGATATTTTGCATAATAAGAAAGATTATCTCTTTTTCTCAATTAGGAACAATAAAGTTCAAACATCAAAATTTTCCAAATTTAATATAGCAAAAGAATCTCCTTTATATAAATATAATAATGAATTTATTGATAATGGGATTGAAAGCTTATCTAATGTATAAATGTTGAAATTTATACTAATAAAGTAATAGTTAGTAGCTTCTAAAAATATTTAGATAAGTTTTTAGTATTATTCTAGCTTGGTTTGAAAATGGAAATATAAAAGAATCAATATATTCTCTTGTTGAGATATTGGAAGAAGATATAAATAGTAGTACTAAGCTGAATGAAGTGATGAGGTATCCTATTATTTTATTGGCTTCACTTTGTATTTCTATAGGTATGATTTTTATATATGTATTACCTAATTTTGAATTTATTAAAAGATGATATACCATTTTCAACATATTTATTAATTACGATGCAAGAGATGTTTGAAAAATATTGGTTAGTGCTCTCTTTATCTGTCGTATTTTTTATGGTACTAGTATCTATGTTGATTCAAAAATATAGATATATGTATGATAAGAGCTTATTATTAAAAATACCATTGTTTAGCAAAATGATACAGTCGTATTATTTTTATAGGCTATTTCTATCTTTATCGATTATTGTTAAATCTAAATATCAATTTCAAGTAGCGATAAGTAATAGTAAAAATATAGTTAATAATTTATATGTGCAAAAAATGATGGAAAGAGTTCTTCTTGATATAAAAAATGGCATTTCAATATCAGAATCATTTGAAAGAAGTAATTTATTTGATAATTTAACAATGAAGTTGCTCAATACAGCTGATAATACAAATAATTATGAAACAATTTTATCAGATATTACAATACAATATAAAAAGCAATTTCATAAAAGCTTGAAGAACTTTTCTTCTTCAATCGAGCCAATGCTTATCTTTATAATATCATTGGTCGTGTTGTGGCTTATTTTAGCGATAATGTTACCTATTTGGAATCTAGGAACAGTTATAAATTAGAAGTTTAGATTTTCTCTTTGACTTCTAATTTTGTGTATATAAAGGTAAATGCATCTTTTGCAAAATCGATTTTTACACTACCACCATTTTTGAGTTCTCCAAAAAGAATTTCATCTGTAAGTGGTATCTTAATTTTATCACTTATTACTCTTTGTAAAGGACGTGCTCCCATCAGTTTATCGTATCCAAGTCTTGCTAACTCTTTTTTTGCTTTCATGGAAAGAGAGATTTTGATATTTTTATCAGATAAACTATCTTCTAAGTCTTGTATAAATTTAGATACAATTTTGATAAGAATAGGTTGCGTTAACGAGATAAATTTAACTGTAGCATCAAGTCTATTTCTAAACTCAGGTGCAAAAAACTTCTTCACTGCTTTATCTTCATTTACTCCATCATCTTTTGCAAACCCCATTACACTTGCTTGAGTGGCACCTAAGTTTGAAGTCATAATAAGTATTACATTTTGGAAATCTGCTTTTGTCCCATTGTTATCTGTTAGCGTTGCATTGTCCATTACTTGAAGTAATAAACTCATCAAATCTGGATGAGCTTTTTCTATTTCATCAAGTAATAATACTGTATGAGGGTGCTTTTTGATGGCCTCAGTTAGTAAACCACCCTTTTCATATCCTACGTAACCAGCAGGTGCTCCAATTAGACGACTTACTGTATGTGCTTCACCATATTCACTCATATCAAATCTTTCAAAGTGGATACCCATAACTTGTGAAAGTTCTTTTGCTACTTCTGTTTTACCTACACCAGTACTTCCTGTAAAGAGGAAACTTCCTACTGGTTTATTATCTACTCCCATTCCTGCTCGATTAATTTTGATAGCTTTTACAATAGTTTCAATGGCTACATCTTGACCAAAAACTCTTTTTTGAAGATTTGTTTGGAGTTTTTTTAATAATGATAAATCAGAAGATGTTGCAGTTTTTGGTGGAATTTGAGCAATATTAGAGATTGTTTTTTCTACATCTTTTGCAGAGATTTTAATCTTTTTCTTACTTTTCTTTTCTAGTTTAATAGTTGCACCAACTTCATCGATTACATCAATTGCACTATCAGGTAAAAATCTATCATTAATAAATTTTTTACTTAATTCAACTGCTAATTTTAAACTCTCATCACTGTATGTAACTCCATGAAATTCTTCATATTTATCTTTGAGTCCTTGAAGAATAACAATACAATCTTCAATTGAAGGTTCATTGACTTCAACTTTGGCAAAACGTCTACTAAATGCTTTGTCTTTTCCAAAATCATTTCTGTACTCTTCGTAAGTTGTCGCTCCAATAACTCTTAATTTTCCACTACTTAGCATTGGTTTTAAAATATTTGAAGCATCCATTGTACTACCACCAACGGCACCAGCTCCCACAACAGTATGTATCTCATCTATAAATAAAACAGCATTTTTCTTTTTACTTACTTCTTTTAAAACAGCTTTTAATTTTTTTTCAAAATCACCACGATATTTAGTACCAGCTAGCATAGAACCCATATCAAGAGAATATACTTTTGCATCTGTTAAAAACTCTGGTACTTCATTGTTTGCAATAGCAAGAGCGAGACCTTCAGCGATTGCAGTTTTACCTACACCTGTTTCCCCTAATAAAATAGGATTATTTTTTTTACGACGAGCTAAAATCTCAATAACTCTATTAATCTCTTTTCCTCTATTTATAACTGGATCAATTTTTCCATCTAATGCAATTTCTACTAATTCAACACTATTTTGTTCTAATGGAGTTTCTTCTTTTAGTTTCTTTTTTTCTAATTTTTGGAACTCTTCTTCATCAAATTCTTCATCTTCTGAAGATGATTCTCCATGACTAATCTCTTCTAAAATATCTATTCTTTCTAATCCTTGTTGTTGCAGTAAATATGTGCAGTATGCTTTTTCATCTTTTAAAATATATACAAACATATCTTCAACAGTTGATTCTGATTTTCCAGATAATGATGAGTGTGATACCATTTGTTCAATAGTATGAGTTAATGTTACTGTTTCTAAAGGATCTTCATTTATAAGACCTTCTGGGTATTTTGGAGTATTTTTAAGAATGTATTCTTTTAATTGAGTATATAACAAATCAACATCCATTTGCATCTCTTTTAATAAACTAGCAATTGAGTCTGCTTTAAGTAGATATACAAAGATATGTTCTATAGTTATATATTCGTGGTGATTTGCTCGAGCATAGTTAACCGCATCAGTAAATACTTTTTGTAGGCTTTGACTTATCATGTTTTATTCCTCCTCTGCAATAGCTTTTAATGGATATTTTGCTTTTCTAGCCATTGTTTTGACTTGAGAAACTTTTGTTAATGCAATCTCTTTTGTATAGATACCACATATTGCTTTTCCATTGTTGTGAACATCCAGCATAATCTTTTCAGATTCTTCAATAGATTTTCTAAATACTTTTGTCAATATTTCTATTACAAATTCCATAGTTGAAAAATCATCATTTAGTAATAATACTTTATACTTTTTTGGTTCTTCTAGTTCGTAGTCGTGTTCTAAATCATATTTATAACTTGCCATTTATAATAATACCTTTATTTTAATTTACATTTAGTAGCTTTTTCAATTAGTCTTCTTGCTACAAGTTCATATTCATGCACAAATGCATCTATATTTAAATCTGCAAAATCATCAAATTGTGATTCGTGAGAGATTTTTACCGTTACTTTAATATTTGGGTCTATATTTTTAATTGTTTGTGTAATTAATCTTATTTTTTCATCGTTATCAATTGCTATAATTACACCTATCGCATCTTTAATGAAGAGTGAATTTAGCATTGTTTTTGATGCTGCATTTCCAAAAAATACTATATCACCTTTTTCATGACCTTCTTTTACATGCTGTCGTTCATGTTCAATTGCAACATAATTAATCCCAACTGCTTTGAGTTTTTTTACAATTTTCTGACCCAATAATGAATATCCACAAACAATAATATGATCTTTTATTCCTGCATTTGTCATTACAGGTTCTTCTATAATGTCTTTTTCTTCTTTATTAAAAAGTTTAACAAAACGTCTAACATGACGTATCACTAAAGATGTAAATAATAAGGATAAAATAACGACAGATATCATAATTTGATTTAGTTGTCCATCGAGTAAATGATTTGAACTCGCAAGTGCTAATACTGCAAAGGAAAACTCCCCTACTTGTGCTAATGTAAGTGCTGTTTTAAAAGCTCTACTTGCTTTATTGAAAAACTTTAAAATAGTGAAAATTATAATTACTTTAATTGCTAAAATGGCTGCAGTAAGGAAAACAATAGTGAAAAAATTATCAATTACTGTCGTAAAGTTTACTTGCATCCCTACAGATATAAAAAATACACCTAATAAAATATCTCTAAAAGGAACAAGGTCTGCTTCAATTTGAAATTTATATTTTGTTTCAGCTATTAGCATACCCGCTATAAATGCACCAAGTGAGTAAGAAAATCCAAAAGTATGAGCAAGTAGCGCTGAACTTAAAACAATAAGAATAATAGATAAAATAAATAATTCTTCTATTTTTGTATCTACAACATAGGCTAAAAATAACTCTGTTAAATATTTTCCTAAAATAAATAAAATAATACCAACTATAATGGCAGAATAAAAAGTATTTAAAAGTATTTCATCCAAGGATACTGAAGAATCTGCAAGTATTGTTATCATCAATAAAATAGGGATTACAGCTAAATCTTGAAAGATTAAAATTCCAACACTATTCCTTCCATAGGGTCTATGAATATCTCCATTTTCATTAAGTGTTTTTAAAACTATTGCAGTTGAAGATAAAGCTAATGCTGAACCTATAATAATAGATGTTTTCATATCGAGACTAAATACTATATTTGAAATATATGTGAATATGATTGTAGTTAATCCAACTTGTAAAGCACCAAATACAAATACTTCTTTTTTCATCTGTTTAAGGTGTGGAAGTGAAAACTCAAGTCCAATCGTAAACATTAAAAAAACAATACCAAATTCAGCAATATGTGCAATATTATCTTGATTTAGATGTGATTGGTCGATAAAATAAGCAACAATAACACCAGTGAATATATACCCCACAATAGGAGATACATTGATCTTTTTTAGGATTAGACTTAATACTAGTGATAAAAATAATATGGCAACAATCATTGTCAATATATCCATTGAAAACCTCTTCTCTTATAATTAAGTGAATTTAACATAATTTTTTGTATAATGAACTTAAAAGTAGATAATAAAGGGAATATTGTATGAAATATGGTGAAAAAGAAATTCGAGAATTCGATATAAATGCTAGTGAAAATTATTGGCCAAATCAAAATGAAAAAAATTATACTATAAATATTGATTTACCAGAATTTATGTGTTTATGTCCTAGAAGCGGATATCCAGATTTTGCTACTATTAAATTAGAGTATGTTCCAAGTGATAAAGTTGTAGAATTAAAAGCGATTAAATTATATATTAATTCTTTTATGTACAGACATATATCTCATGAAAATAGCGCAAATGAAATATATGATGTGTTATATAAAAATCTACAACCTAAAAAAATGAAAATAATTGCTGACTATAATCCTCGAGGTAATGTTCACACAGTTATCACTGTAGATAGTGAAGATAATAAGTAGGAAATTTAAATTTTGAAAAAATTAGTTTCAAGTAGTGAGGCCGCACAACTTTTAGGATTATCTCTTCAAGGGATACATTACCGTATAAAAAAAGGGCAACTTGAATCTATTAAAAGAGATGGTAAAATATTTGTGTATGTTGATACTACTCAAACAAATACAAAACAAATCTCTTCTCCTCTAACCTCTCAAACAAACGATTATAAATATTTAGAAGAAAAGATTATTAGTTCAAAAGATGAACAAATTCATCTTTTAAAAAAAACAATTAAATTTATGAAAAAACAATACACAAGTGAAATTCATCGTTTAGATAAAAATCAAACACAAGTGTTAAAAGTATTTCAAAGTGAAGTAGATCTCCTAAAGAGTGCATTTAATGAGATGCGAAATATATATAAGCTTGATCATCAAGAAACAACTCAAATAAACAAATCCAATGAATCTGTATCCGACACTTCTGTAGGGATGGAATTTATGGATATAAAAGAATTTTTTGTTTTTATGAAAAACCATAATAAATCAGATGCTCAAATAAAAAGTATTATTCTTGATAAAGTAAAACAATCCGATAAAAGATTTATTTACAATAAAAAATCAAAAGAAATTTTGATTTACAAGAGTGATTTTTTAGACTTGATTTAGTATCTCTACTAATTCACTGTATATTTAATGATTAATTATTATACAGAAATATATACGAATAACTTCAAATCTGGTATATACTTAATAATAATTTTTATAAAAATATAGAAGAAGGAAAAATTTAAATATGGTAAGAAATATTAACGAAACACTTATTGAAGAAGTTTGGCATCATGACTATTTTGAGATCTGTAAAAAAAGATTATCTGATGAAGCATATACTCATATGTTAGAAGTAGTTCATGATTTTATTGATAATACAAAAAAAATCGATGAAAAGTTAGTTGTAAAAAGAATTATTCCTAAACTAGACTGGCGACATAGTCTTTGGAATGAAGCTTATACCCAAGCCTGTTCTAGTGATGATTGTTATTCTGCTCAATTCGTTGGATTATTGGTTTGTCAAGAACTTATCAAAAGAGATGATACTTGGTATTTTATTAAAAGAGATGTTGCTTCAAATATGGTTTATTTTAATCGAGAAAAGGTTTCTTAGCCTGAAACACTTACTGTACAGTTCTTTAAAATGTCTGGTTTTGTAACTTTTATTTTTAGTTTTTTGATAGGAAATTCTGAAGATAAAGCCCTATCCAAATAGATAATTGCATCTTCAATAAGTAAAAATTTTTCTTTTTTCATAATCATTTTTGCCATATTAGCTACATGACTATAATCTATAAAATCTTTTTGACCTTTGACAAATTTATAAGTAAAAGATATATCTAAAACAACTTTTTGTTTTGTCACTCTTTCAAATGGTAAAATACCTATGATAGTTTTAAATGTTAAACTATCTATAGACACTTTCATATTTTTAGATGAACTAAGCAACCTTTGCCTCTTCACCTTTTACAAGTCTCATAATATTTGGTATATGTTTATAAAAAATAATAAAAGTAATGATATACATAGGTGCATTTGATTCTATTTCTAATCCATTATTTAATACTATGGCAGATATAACAACACCTATTAGTCCTAAAAGCGAAGAGATAGAAGATATTTTTAATACCTTCGCACAAAATCCCCATACGAGTGCGCCTATAATTGTAGGAATAGGAATTAGAACTAAAAATACACCAAGTCCAGTAGCCACACCTTTACCACCCTCAAATCCTAAATAAACACTATAACAATGACCAAGTACACTAATAACGGAAATAGCCCATAATGTCTCTATACTCATTCCATACGCCATGGCAATGCCAATAACGACAGCCCCTTTTACTGCATCTAACAATACTGTTGCAATACCAAGTTTTTTTGCTAAAGCTGGATTTGTTTGTTTAACAACTCTTAAAACATTTGTAGCTCCAATACTTTTACTACCTGATTCTTGTACATTTACACCTGCATATTTTTTTGCAAGTAATAATCCAAATGGAATTGATCCAATTAAATAAGCTAAAATATAAAATATAATATTTGGATTTGTAAAAAAGTCCATAAAATTCCTTTTTGTTAATTGCTGTATTTTATCTAAATATAGTTTTATTCATAATTAACATTATATTATAAAAATTTTGCAATAATCAATCAATTTAAGGTAAATTGGTATAAAAAATATCTATATATAACTAAGAATTTGATATATTTACGTATATAGAAAAGTTTAGGAAATAAAATAGATGAATTTTAAAGAAGAGATTGAAAAGTTAAAACAAGAACTTGATGTTGCTATAGTTGCACACTTTTATCAAAAAGATGAAGTTTTTGACATGGCAGATATTACGGGTGATAGTTTAGAGCTTGCAAAAAGAGGTATGGCAGCACCACAAAAGAATATTATTTTCTGTGGAGTTGGATTTATGGGACAAAGCTTAAAAGTACTTGCCCCTGAAAAAAGAGTTATGATGCCTAAGATTGCCTGTTGTGCGATGGCTAAAATGATTGATGTACAATATTTTAAAGAAAATTTAAAAACTTTAAATGAAGCTGGATTAGCAAATGAAGATATTTTGCCTATTACATATATTAATTCTTCTGCTGAAGTAAAAGCAGAAGTTGGAAAAATGGGTGGATATGTTTGTACTAGTTCAAATGCATTTAAGATTATTACTAAAGGTTTAGAAAGTGGTAAAAAAATATTTTTTGTTCCTGATCGTTGTTTAGGACAAAATTTTGCAAATCAAATGAAACTAAAATCGTCAGTTGTTGGGATTGATGAAATAGAAGATGTAATAAATTCGGATATCATTTGTTTTAATGGTTTTTGTTCAGTTCATCAGCTTTTTACTACTGATGATATAGATTTTTATAGAGAAAAATATCCTGATATTTTAGTTGCAGTTCATCCTGAGTGTGATCCTGCTATTGTCGCTAAAGCTGATTTCTCTGGTTCAACTTCTCAACTTATTAATTATATAACTAATGAGATATCTCCTGATCAAAAGGTTGTGGTTGGAACAGAATATAATATGGTAAATAGACTTCGTCCTAAAAATACATATGTATTAAGCTCCACAAAACCTGAATGTCCAACAATGAATGAAACAGTAATAGAAGATTTATATAATACGTTACTTTCAATTAAAGATGGAAGTTATATGAATGAAATTATTATTCCAGAAGAAACAGAAAAATATGCAAAAATTGCATTAAATAGAATGTTTGAGGTATAGTTATGGGTATTAATATAAGAAAATTTGTAAAAAATGCTATTGTTGAAGATAATGGTAGAGGAGATTTATTTTTTGATATAGCTCCCAAAGGAAGATTTACAGCGCGTGTTATAGCGAAAGATGATGGTGTGTTAGCAGGTGTAAAATATGCCAGAGTATTAGCTCGTGCTGAAAAATTTGATTGTAAATTTTTGATTAAAGATGGTGAAAATGTTTACAAAGGTGATGTTATTGCTGAACTTGAAGGGAAGGCATCAGTATTACTTAGTAGTGAAAGAACATTTTTAAATTTATTACAACATGCTTCAGGAATTGCTACTAGTGCTAACTCTTATGCAAAACTTTTAAAAGATAGTCAAGTTGTATTACTGGATACTCGAAAAACAAGACCACAGCTTAGAAATTTTGAGAAATATGCAAGTCGAGTTGGTGGTGCGATAAATCATAGACTAGGACTTGATGATTGTTTAATGTTAAAAGATACTCATCTTAAAACAATAGATAATTTAGAAGAGTTTGTAAAAAAAGCAAGAAAAAGAATATCATGGGTTACGAAAATAGAAATTGAATGTGAAACATTTGCGCAGGTTCAAGAAGCTATGCATGCGGGTGCTGATATTATTATGTGTGATAATATGACACCTAATGAGATTAAGGAAGTATCAGCTTTTAGAGATGATAAGTACCCTCATATATTATTAGAAGCTAGTGGAAACATTACTCAAGAAACAATAGAATCGTATTTAGATACAGGGATAAATGCTATTAGTAGTGGTAGTATAATTCATCAAGCCACATGGCTTGATTTTTCTATGAAATTTGATTAAAATTTAGAGCAAAAATAAAAAAGGCTTGATTTCTTTGAATCAAGCCTTTTTTTATAATGATTTGATTTTATAAAATCGAGTATTTAAGTAGTAGAAAATATGTCATACTAGTACACAGTCCAGCAAATAATCCAGCAACGATATCATCACCCATTACTCCCCATCCACCTTTTACATCTCTATCAATTTTACCTATAATAGAAGGTTTCCAAATATCAAAAAGTCTAAAATATATGAAAGCTAAACCTGCAATTATGTAATTATCTGATGTTGCATTTGCAATTCCTAGTGCAATCCACATCCCAGCTAGTTCATCTATTACTATTTCAGAACCATCATGTACTCCTACTTCTTTTTCATAGATATCAATTTGTTTGACGGCAAATGCAGAAATAAGTAAAGCTAATAAAAACAATGTTGTGATGCTAATGTAATTTAGCAAAAGTAACCCAAGTGCTAAAGCTACAATACTACCAATAGTACCAGGAGCTTTTGGACTAAGCCCACTATATCCAAGAGTTAGAAAAAGTTTTCTCATCTTAGTTACCCCTATTTTTTTCTATACCGAATTTTTTTCTTTTTTCCCAAAGAGATTTTCTACTTATTCCAAGACGTCGACTAAGTTCAGTATCAGGATATTTATTTTGAAAACTAACAACCATTAGTTTAACATAATCGTTGATTGTCAAAATAGAATCAACAACAGATAATTTATTTGCTGATTCTATTGTAATTTTAGGATATTCAATCTCACCTAAATCTTCGAGGGAAGATATGATTACATCATATTCGGATATAGTATTTAAAATAAGATCTTTAGAGGCTTTTTTTGCATAATGAAAATCATAAATATATAACAATTCATTACGAAAGTCTTCTGGATTGACTTTTGTGTGTTTTTCTAATGAAATAAATTTGATTGTTTTATTGAGTTTTTTTGCAACATCAAATACTATTTTATCTGCTATTCTTTGGTCTTTTGTTTCAATTACAAATGGCAAGTTATTTGGTACTTCTTCTTCATGTTTAATATTATTAAATGCAAAATTTATATAGTTTTCTAAATTTATGTTATTTTGTTTTAGACGTTTAAATTCATCATAATGATATATTTTTCGTACTAATTCATCCATAATAAAAGGCTTAACAATATAATCGTTTGCTCCGTCTTTTAAAGGTTTTGTTACTGTTGTATCATTGATATATGAAACCAATAATATTATGATACTATTATTAAAATGTGTAATAATTTTATGAACATCACTACTACTTATATTTGTTGAAAGTAAAACTGCATCGTAATTAGTATCAAATTGTATCTCTTTTATGTTTGATACATGAGTACAGCCATTTCCTTCTTCTTGTAATCTCATCGCAACTTTTTGTGCTAAATAAACTTCTTCATCTAATATTAATATATTCATTTTTTTGTCCAATCATAATATTTTAGTGTTGCACTACTCAGTACTACTACACCTTCTTCTCTTCCAACAAAGCTCATTTTTTCCGCTGTTGTTGCTTTTATGTTTATTTTTTGTGTTTCTATATTTAATAGTTTTGCCATTGTACTTCTAATAGCTTTTTTGTGAGGATTTATTTTTGGTATTTCTGCTAAAATTGTTAAATCAACATTGATTATTTCGTAACCAACATTAGTTATGAATTTTACGATATGTTTTAGTAAGTCTTTTGAGTCAGCGCCTTTATACTGAGGATCAGTATCCGGAAAAAATTCACCGATATCACCCGCTCCACAAGCACCTAATAAAGAATCAATCACGCTATGAATGAGAACATCTCCATCACTATGTGCTTTAAATCCAAATTTTGACTCTATTTCTACGCCACCTAAAACCATTTTTTTGTTTTTTTCAAAGACATGAATATCTATTCCATTGCCTAAAAATGTGTTTGAATTTGCTTGTTTAAGACAAGTTAATTGATCCATCTCTTCACCAAAAGTGATTTTTATAGACTTATCAGAACCAGCGATATATTTAACTGAACCACCAATACTTTTAATTGCACTACTATCATCAGTAAATTCAGTTGATGAGAGAGTAGCTTTTTTTAAGATATTGGTTTGAGATAATTGGGGAGTTTGAACGATTTTTACATTGTCTCTATTGATTGTGTTATCTTCGTATACAACTGTATCTGATATTTTTAATATGGGAACTATTATTGAAGCGTCATTTTTGTGAGTAATTAAGTTCATAATTACCGATTGAGGAACACAACATCTTGCAACATCAGTAATCATAACATATTTTGAAGTTACATGTGTGAGCGCATTGACAATGGATTGTTGTCTTGTTTCCCCTCCTGTTACAAATAAAAAATCTTCTGAAAAGTTTTCCATATAGGATAATTCATTTTTGTGTCCAATTACAATAGTTTGTTGAAAGTTAGAATAGGATGATAGTCTTCTAGAAACATTTAACCACAATGGTTCATCATCTAGTCTAATCCATTGTTTTTTTACTGATAATTCAAATCGAGATGATTCTCCAGCACATAAAACAACTAATGTTATATCATTCACATATCTCCTTAGTGTGTAAAAAAGTTACGAATTTTACATAAAAACTACTTAATATGTTATTAGATAGCACTTTGCTATAATTAAATTACACAAACTAGATATAGAAGGTTATTGATGCCATTCATGTTAAAAAAATTTTACATAAAGTCTGATACAGGTAAAAAAATACAACAGTTCTTAATAGATAATACACATTTAAATATTTCTAATTCTCAAAAATTATTGGCAAAAGGGCGTGTATTTGATGAAAATAATAAAGTTTTGCAAAATGGACAAAAAGTTCAAGGTGAGTTTATCCAAGTTGCTTTATTTGAAGGTCATACTAGAGGTTTAAAACCTATATTTGAAACTGAAGACTTTGCTGTATTTGATAAACCTTCTGGAATCATGGTTCATCCAACATCAAGAAATACTGAATATACTTTGCTTGACGAAATACGATTTCATTTCGGAGAAAGTGCAAATTTAGCGCATAGAATAGACCAAGAAACATCAGGTTTAGTGTTAGTGACTAAAAATAAATGCAGTGATATTATTTTAAAAGAGATGTTTGAAAATAAGGAATATGATAAAAACTATTTAGCGGTAGTTGATGGAAAGATTAAAGAATCATTTCCAATTGATAGTGGAATCAGTAAAGCCATAAATAGTAAAATTGGTGTGAAAATGGAAACGTCAATTGAAGGGAAAGATTCTTTAACATATATTAAACCTATCAAATATGATTCTGAAAAAAATCAGACTCTAATTGAAGCTACTCCAATGACCGGAAGGCAACACCAAATACGAGTTCATTTAGATAGTATTGGTCATCGAATTGTTGGAGACCCAATTTATGGTATTTCGGAAGATATTGCAGATATGTATTTGTTAAAAAAATTAGAAATGAATGTAAGGATAAATAAAACTGGTCATCATAGACTTTTACTGCATGCTAACTATTTAAGTTTTCAATATAAGAATATAAAATATAAAATTTACTCAAAACTAAGTTTATAACCGTTAGAATAATTAGTATGAAAACAAGAATGCTTAATTTAATTCAACTGGCGATGGATGATAAAACTAAACTCAAGAAACTTGAGGGTATTTATGATTTGTATGATCAGTTACAATACAGTGAAAACTTAAACGAGATGGCAAATACCCTTTTCGAATGGTTGGAAAATAAATATGATTTAAAAAGTATTAATTTTTCGTTATTTGATTTAAAAGATGAAACCACAAGCTCTATTCTTAAAAAAGGTGAAGAGTTTTATTTAGATGGTGAATTTACAGTTTATTTTATTGTGAATACACATACTGAAATAAATGCAATTATCTCTTTTAATACTCAAAATGAAACTAAATATAATTTACTGACTGAGGATAAAGATTTTTTAGATGCTGCTTTTTTTCAAATATCACCAATTTTACAAAATGGGATAATGAAAAAACATCATATTGAAGCCTCTTCAATAGATAGTGTAACAAATGTTCATAATAGAAAATATTTAATTGAACATATACATAAAATTATTTCGCTCTCAAATAAAAAAGAAGAAAATATATCTTTTTTAATGATTGGAATAGATAGATTTAAAGCAGTAATTGATGAGTTTGATTATGATATTGGAGATAAAGTTCTTATTGAATTAGCAAAAGTGATTCACAAAAGTGTAAAGGATTTTGATATTGTTGCGAGATTAACGGGTGATGAATTTTTAGTTGCATTGGTAAATTTAAAGTCAAATAGTGAAGCTGAAAATATTGCGAAGAGAATTATTAATGAATTTGCGCAAGCAGAAATCATCGTAAATGAGAACACGAATCAGATATTAAAAAAAACAATTTGTATAGGAATATCTTCTTTCCCTGAAGATAGTAATGATATTAATCAAGTTCTAAAAAATGCAGACAGTTTTTTAAATGAAGCAAGAAATAATGGTAGAGGTGAAGTTGCTATTTATAAAGAAGAAGATAATAGTACTATCGATTTATTTTAATTTTAGCTTAAAACTTGTATAATTCGCAACTTTAATAAAGGGCGACATCTAGACTCGACCCTTTAATATAAAATTAAAAAGGAAACCTCATGAAAAAAGAGATACACCCAGATTACAAAACTTGTGCAGTTACTTGTGCTTGTGGAAATTCATTTGAAACAAAATCAAATGTAGAAACAATGAAAATTGATATCTGTTCTGAATGTCACCCATTCTTTACAGGTGAGCAAAAAATTGTAGATGCTGCTGGTAGAGTTGAAAAATTCAAAGCTAGATACGCAATGAAATAATGCTTGCATTTGTTCCCACTCCTATTGGTAATTTAGGAGATATATCTTTTAGAACTATCGAAGTTTTAAAAGATGGTGAACTTATCTTGTGTGAAGACACAAGAGTGACAAAAAAACTTATTTCTTTAATATCTCAAAGACTTGAGATAACATTCCCTCCATTTGAATATATCAGTGTCCATTCTCATAATGAGAAAGATTTTTTAACTAAAGATAATCAAATTTTACTTGAATCAAAAAAATGTATATACATGAGTGATGCAGGAATGCCTTGTGTTAGTGATCCTGGTAGTTTTTTAGTTGATTTTTGTTTAGAAAATAATATAGAGTATGATGTTTTACCTGGGGCAAATGCTATTTTAACTGCATATGCAGCTAGTGGTTTTTCAAATACAACTTTTACTTTTTTTGGTTTTTTACCTCATAAAGGTACAAATAGATCTGATATATTAGATAAGGTTATGAACAGTGAAAATCTAGCAATTCTTTATGAGTCTCCACATAGATTAATGAAGCTAGTAGAGGAGATTTTTTATCTTGACTCTTCTAGAGAAGTTTTTATAACTAAAGAGTTGACAAAAAAATATGAAACACGATATAAGGGTAAAATAGTAGATATCTTAGCACAATTAAAAGAAACTACTATTAGAGGTGAGTGGGTGGTTATTATAAAACCTATTGAATCTTTAAATAGAGGTATTATTACAGAAGAAGATATCCATGAACTGAAATTACCTCCAAAACAAAAAGCAAAAATACTATCTAAATTAACAGGGAAAAATGTTAAAGATATCTATAATAATTTAATTAGTTAATAAATTATAATGCAGTGTATAACTTCTCAAAGCTCTATAACTTTAGAAATTAAAAAATCTAAGTTTATTACGTATATAAGTCCTTATTCCGAATTTAATGAAATGATGAAGTCTTTAAAAAAAGAGCATACAAAAGCGAGACATTTTGTATATGCATATAGATATTTAAATGAGTTTAATCAAGTAGTTGAAAACAGTAGTGATGATGGAGAACCTAAGGGTACAAGTGGACGACCTGCATTAAGTGTACTCTCTGGTGCTGAATTAATAAATACATCGGTGATTATAGTACGTTATTTTGGCGGGATTAGACTTGGTACTGGTGGTTTGGTTAAGGCATATAGTGATGCTGTGAATTTAGTTCTAAAGTCAAGTGTTATACAAGAGTATGTAAAGCTAGAAAAGAAAAAACTTTATATTACTTATCCTCAACTCTCTCAAATTGAATATTTATTAACTCAATATGAAATTAAAATTATAGATAAAATATTTACAGATAAAATTTGCCTAAACTTAGAAGCTTCAAGCCAAGACTATGATAAAATTTCAAGAGAATTATTTCGAGATAATATTTTAGAGGATTTATAAATTAGATGTTGAAAGTATATACACCCCCTTATATTACAATGTTAATTTCAGTAAATATAATGAATATATTTTTTAGCACGTATTTTATCACTCTGTTACTTATTGGAGTTACGTTTAAAATACTTACTGTTTCCATTAAAGAAGAACGAAATCTACTTATTCTTTTTTCTATAATTACATTTTTAGTAATTGAGAATAGTCAAGGGTTAAAGATTTTTTCCTTAACTCTTAGTGCTATGGTGATTTATCTATTTATTGTTCCTCGATTAAAAAATCTTTTTTCATCTACAGTTATATTAGATTTTATTTATATATTTATTTTGTACATATTTTTCTATATTTTGACACAATCATATATTGCATTTGATTTATCACTTATAACTATCTTTCTTATGAATTTTTTTATTGATATTATTATCATAGGTTTAGTATTATGAGATTAAAAATAATTATAGTATTTATAGTATTTATAGTATCCTTATTGTTAGGTAGAGTGTATTATCTAAGTATTATTTCTAATGAACATTTTGAAGAATTATCTCAGAAAAATTATATAAAAAAAGTCTATAATACAGCCTCTAGAGGTTCTATCTTAGATAGAAATGGAAAATATTTAGCTGTAAACAGAGTAGGGTTTAGCATTAGTATTAAACCGCATTTAAAAAGTAAAAAGAACTTTAAAAATGTAGAAGATGTTGCCCGTTTGATTGTTCAATACTTTCCCAAGTTTAAATATGAAAAACTACTAAAAAAATATCAACAGTTGGACTCTCCTTATCGGCATGGGTTAGTGAAAATCGTTGATTATATAGCATATGATGAATTTTTTAAATATTATTCAATTTTTAATTCAAATGAAAATATTGAAATTCAATCATCTACAATTCGTGAATATCTTTACAATGACGTAGGTGCTCATATTCTTGGTTATATGGGAAAAACAACTAAAGAAGATATAGCAAAAGATAAATATGCAAAATATTATGATACTTCAGGTAAAAGTGGAGTCGAAAAGTATTATGATAATGTCCTACGTGGAACTCTAGGGTATGAAGAGATAAAAGTTAATTCATTATATCAAAAAATAAAAGTTTTAAATGAAGTTAAAGCAGAAAAAAAAGATATTAATCTTACAGTTGATATAGAATTACAAAAATATATACATGAACTCTTTGGAAAAAAAGCTGGTGCTGTTGTAGTGATGGATTCAAATAATGGTGAAATATTAGCAGCAGGAAGTTATCCCGAATTTGATAATAATATCTTTGTAAATGGTATATCTCATAAAGACTGGGAAAATATTATTAATGACCTTAATCATCCTTTTACAAATAAATTAATCAATGGACATTATCCTCCAGGGTCAGTTATAAAAATGGGAGTTGCTCACTCTTTTATGGAAAATGGATTAGGAAGAAACTATGAAGTTTTTGCTTCTGGTGAAATTGAATTGGGAAATAGAAAATTTAGAGATTGGAAAAAAGATGGGCATGGACTTACTGGTTATACAAAGGCTATAAGACAAAGTGTTGATGTTTTTTTCTATAAGGGGTCTTTGATAGTTGGTATAGATAAGATTCATGATACATTAGATAAATATGGTTTTGGGCATGTTACAGGAGTAGATCTTCCAAATGAATTTAAAGGTATAAATCCAAATAAAGCATGGAAAAAGAAAAAGTATAAAATGCCTTGGTATATGGGAGAAACAGTAGTCTCATCAATTGGTCAGGGATATATTCTTGTAACTCCTATGCAAGTTGCACGTTATACAGCAGCTCTGACAAAAGGGGAACTTCTTACTCCTCATTTTATACAGTCTGATAAATTAAATAATAAAAAACAAAAAGTAGCAATAGGAAAGAGAGAATTAAAGCTTTTACAAAAGGGTATGTATGAAGTAAGCAATCATGTAAATGGGACAGCTTCAAAATATATAAAAAGTAAAGTAAAAGTAGCAGCAAAAACTGGTACAGCTCAAGTTGTAGGTATTCCTCAATCTGAGAAGAAAAGAATGAAAGAGCATGAACTAGAATATTTTAAAAGATCACAAGCATGGCTTACTACATATGCTCCTTATAAAAATCCAAAGTATGTTGTAACTATATTAGTAGAACATGGAGGACATGGAGGAAGTGCTGCTGGTCCTATGGTAGGTAAAATTTATGATAAACTAATTGAATTAGGATATATAGATGATAAATAAAGCTTTATGTAAAAAGATGTTTGAGGAGATTAAAGATGCTCACTATATTGTAATCGTTATTCATTCTAATCCAAATGTAGATTCATTAGCATCTGCACTATCACTTAGTAACTGTTTTTTTGAGAATAAGATAAAACATAAAGTCTTTACCTCAATGAAGAAACTACCGAGAAGATTAAATTTTTTATCAAAATTTGATAAAATATCTTTCTCTTTACCTCAATATTATGACCTTATAATTGATATAGATTGTCCTTCTGTGGATATTGGAGAAAAACTTATTGATACAAGAGTTAAGAGATTATCAATTGGAGACTTATCAAAAGTAAGTGCTTCCACTTTATTGTATGATTTCTATAAGTCTAATGATTTAGTTATTTCAAAAGAGATGGCAGAATGCCTATATATTGCTGTATATGATTATACTTTAGCTTTTAAATCAAAAACAACTGATCAACACACATTTAGCTTAATAAGTGAGTTGTTAAATTCCAAAATGAATGTTTCAGAAGTTATGAATAAT
The DNA here is from genome assembly GCA_028375605.1 of Arcobacteraceae bacterium. GTDB lineage: Bacteria > Campylobacterota > Campylobacteria > Campylobacterales > Arcobacteraceae > JAIOSF01. The sequence continues at coordinate 164,599 of JAONGR010000001.1, read as the reverse complement.
TTGAATAATAGAGAATCATTAGCTACTTTTAAAGCAAAATCTAAGATTATGGATACATTAGATTTATTTGGTGAGGGAAGAATAGCTACAGTACATTTAGAAGACTCTTGTATTCAAGAAACAGGTGTATTGATAACTGATTGTGATGATATAATTGATACAGTCTTAAGCATTGGTATTGTCAATGTAGTTGCCTATTTTAGAATTATTGATAATAAAGTCAAGGTTTCTTTACAGAGTAAGGGAAATTTGGATGTGTCCTTAATTACCTCTTCATATGAAGGTAGAGGTAATATAAATTTTTCTGAATTTAGTATTACTTCTTCTGACCTTCATGAGAGTAAAGAAAAGGTGATTAAAACTATTCTAAATTACATCTAGTATTAAATTCTTCTTCATTAATTGATATAGGATTTACAACTATATCTGAATTATTTTTCTTTACTAGATCAATCATTTTCTGCTGTAATTGAATTGTTTCAAAAGGACCAATATATATTGCCGTTTTGCCATTTTCATTATTACATATTGATATTCTGGCTTGTTTAGTATTTGTTTCTTGAACTAAAACCTTAAATAAACTGTATTTTAAACTACTCGTAACCACATAACTTAATTTTGTACTAATAATATCCGTTATGGAATTATTTTGAATATTTGTTGTTTGTTGTTCTATTGTAGGAGTATTTTGTACTATTTGTTTTTTTTCTTCTTTTTCTAATTCATTAGAAATAGGTTGCGTGTTATCTGTCACAGTAATTTTATCTTTTTCTACGATAAATGTTTCTTGTTTGAATTTTGTCTTTTTTTCAATAACTCTATCTACTTTAGGTTCTTCTTTTACAAAAATTGTTTCCTCTTGATTCTTTTTAGAGAATGCAAGTAATTCTTTTTCTTTTTCTAGTTCAAAGAGTCTATTTTTTTCAGCCAATTTTTGCGCTTCGAGTTCTTCTTTATTTAATACATTATACTTCGTTAGTGCTGCTAATTTATTATTCAGTCTTTCTTTATTTATGTCTGACGCTTTGAATATTACTTTTTGTAGAGTATTGTATTTAATTATCTCGAGCTGATTTTTATCTTTTATTTTTTTTGTACTGTTAAAATCTGATTTTTTTTCGATAACTGGCTCTTGATCAAATGCCCCCATAAAATATGCTATTAAAAAGGAGAATATAATCAATCCCAAGAAAGCCCCAATAATGTAGATAATAAGTTTTAGTTTTTTATCTTTTTTGTCCTCGGGAGTTGACTCTTCTTTTTCTTGTTCATCTTGATTTTCTTTTTTAATCTCTTTGATTTCGTCTGTACTTTCTATTTTAGGTTCCTCTTTTACCTCTGGAACTTCTTCAATTATTGTTTCTTCAATCTCTTCTATTACCTCTTCTTCATGGTGAGTGATAACTGACTCTGATATCTCTTTAATATAGGGTAAAATCACATCATCAAACGTAATAAAAATAATGAGTTCATTACCTTCTAAATCGATTAAAAACCTATATGTACTCTCAAGGTCATTTAAATTATTTCCTTGAATAATCTCTTTATTCGCTATATTAAATTTTGTTTGTCCAACATCTTGAAAATTTGCACCATTAATTGAAGTAGTTAAAGTACCTGATGTATTGGATATAAATTCACCTATTGCATCTTCTGCATCATCATCTAATTCTTCAGCAAGCTCGGTAATAGGTGAACCCATCATTGTATTAAAAATTAAAGAAGAACTTGTTGCAGGAACGAGAAACGAGAATTCTGAAGTAAAATTTGAAAAATCAAATACCGATTGGACTTTTAACAATTGTAATTCTTCTATATCTTTTATATGAGTTTTGGTGATTTGAATAATATTCGCATCTTTTGCAAGAAGACCATTAAGCGTAAGAGTAATACTATCTTGTATTATTTTTGATAAATCTGATGCCATATTTATTTTTCCATTTTTTTATTTAATCTATTTTGTTTTTGCTGTTCTAGTATCTTTTCTTTATTTTTTCTATAGTATTCTTTTCGATATTCTTTAAGTTTTTCTTTCTTTTTATCTCTATATTCTTTGTCATACTCTAAACGGATTTCTTTATGTTCTTTATAGTATTTTTGTTTTTTAGATCTGTATTCATCAACTTTGTGACGAATAATTTCTTCTCTAGATTGTATATGTTGTTTTTGCTTTTTTGCAATATCTTTTAGCTTTTCAGAAAAGTTTCCCCCAAAGAGTTCCTTCTCATAATCAATAGAATTAATTTTTTTGATGGTATCTTTTTTTTTCTCTATTTTTGACTTAAGGTAGTAAGCTCTTTTTTTTCGCTTATGCTCTAAAAGCTTTTCTTCCCTTTTTTTCTTTAATTCAGCTAAATCCATACCCAATTATCTATGATTATCGTTTCAATGCATTAACAGTCTGTAGCATAGAATCTGTTGTATTAATAGCTTTTGAATTTGCTTCATAACCTCTTTGTGCTGTAATTAAATTTACCATTTCCGTTACAAGTTGAACATTCGAACCTTCGAGCATCCCTTGTTGTAAAGAACCAATTCCATCAGTTCCTGGTGTTAATTCAATTGGATCACCTGAAGTATCGGAAGCTAGGTATAAATTACTACCTTGAGGTGATAGTCCTGCTGAATTAATAAAATTTACTAGAGTAATTTGACCAAGTTCAGTACTTTCCCCTGTCGTAGCATCTTGTCCCGTTACCGTACCATCTTGAGCGATTGATATATTAACTAACTCAGAAGGAATTGTTATTTCAGGTTCTAAAGCATATCCTTGTGCATTTACAATTGTCCCTTCACTATCTAATTTGAATGCACCATTTCGAGAATAAGCAGTTTCTCCAGCGGGTGTAGCAATTTGGAAGAATCCATCCCCTTGAATCGCAATATCATAATCATTTCCAGTTTCTTTAAGGCTTCCTTGTAAAAAGTTTTTTTGTATACCAGAAACTCTTACCCCAAGACCTGTGTCAATTCCTGTTGGATTATTTGTATTTGAAGATGTAGCACCTGCTGTATAATTTAGCGATTGGTACATCAAATCTTGAAATTCTGCTCGGTCTTGTTTGAATCCATCGGTATTAACATTGGCAATATTATTTGAAATTACATCAATGTTTTGTTGCTGAGCTGTCATACCTGCTGCGGCTGTGTATAATCCTCTAATCATCTCTATATCCTTATTGGTATTAATTACTATAATTCTACATCATAATGTATTAAAAATATATAAAACAAAATTAAGATAAATTTTAAAGAAAATTAAGTATAATGTATTTAGTATTTTATTTAATAAAGGGATATCTATGAGAATATTGATAGTAGATGACAGTTCAACAATGAGAAGAATCATCGGAAATGTAGTGCAGCAGCTGGGTGTAGCTAAAGAAGATTTTGATGAAGCTGAAGATGGTGTTGTTGCATGGAAATTATTTCAAGATAATAATAATTATGATGTAGTATTAACAGATTGGAATATGCCAAATATGAACGGATTAGAGCTTGTAAAGACTATTCGGTCTGTAGACAAAAAAGTTCCTATTGTTATGATTACAACAGAAGGTGGTAAAGGTGAAGTTATTACCGCATTAAAAGCTGGAGTAAATAACTATATAGTAAAACCTTTTAGTGCAGAGATATTAAAAGAAAAACTAGATGGTCTAGTTAAGGGATAACCTATGAGTATGAGTCAAGAAGAAATTGAAGCATTAATGAGTGGTGCTGATGATATACAAGTTGACGAAGTAGAAGAAAATATAGCAGGTGATGAATTAAATATTGAACCAGAATCTGTAGAAAATATTGATCCTGATGAAGATATTAATGTCGATGATATCTTAGCTGGTATTGATGGTATTGTAGATGAAGAAGATGTTAATGTTGATGATATTTTAGCTGGTATTGATGGCGTTGTTGATGAACCTAATGAGAGTAAAGACTCAGAAGTATCAGAGATGGAATCAAAAATCAATAATAACCAATATCCTCTTCCTGCCAGTGATGAAAACAAAGTTGTTAATCAGCTTAATGAAGTTGCTGATGATAGTGAAGAAAAAGCTTCTCAAATATTTGACGTTTTAAGTTTTATATTAGATGAGAATGCAGAAATATCAAAATACAATAAGAATATGTCTGAATTCATAACACAACAATCAGAATTATTAGAGTCATTATCTATAAAATTTCCTAACGTAGATATTTTTACAGATAATTTAACAAATGCAAAACAATTGATTGAGACATCAAATGAATTGTCATTAAAAGTTGATGCTGAAAATAATAAAGTTTTTGAAGCCATGGAATTAATGCAATACCATGATATAAATCGTCAAAAAATAGAAAGAGTGATGGCTGTAATTAAAAAATTAAGTAGCTATTTAAATGGAATATTTGAAGATGATTCAGGTAAAGCAGAAGTTCAAATTGCTAAACATATTTCAGGTGATTCAAATGATATTGTAGATAGTGATGATATCGAATCATTAATTTCAGAATTTTCAGCGAATTAAAAAAGGGATATTATGACACAAGGTATACATCAATTAACAGCAAGTATGGTAAATCAACTAAATAGAGTTGATGTAATATCTAATAACTTAGCAAATCTGAATACGGTTGGCTTTAAAGAAGAACATTTATCAGAAGGGACTTTTAATCGATACTTAAAACAGCAAGAGATTAAAGATGAAACTATTTTAAAAGAAAGTCTTATGATGGATACTATACCTAAAATAGATGGAAGTTTTAAAAATGAATCAGTTGGTGCTATAAAACAAACAGGTAACGGTTTAGATTTTGCACTAAAAGATAAAAATATGTTTTTTAAAATAAGAAATGAACAAGGTGAGACGGAATATACAAGAGATGGTTCTTTTAAAAGTATTGATGGAACACTAATAAATCAAAATGGTTATCCTGTTTTAAATTCTAATAATGAAGAAATATCAATTGATGATCCTGATTTTGCTGCAAATATTGCTGTATCTAAAATTGATTTTACTAATGTAGATAAATTAGGAAACAATAATTATAAAGTGATTGATAACACCCAAGTAGAGTTAGTTGCAAATTCTGGGGAATATGTTCTTCAAGGTGCTTTAGAGCATAGTAATGTAAATAGTATAAGAACAATGGTTGGATTGATTGAAGCTCAAAGAAAATTTGAACAGTCTCAAAAAGCTATAAATACTATAGATGAAATTAATGGTACGGTAATTGATTCTATAGGTAAATCATAATAAAAGGTAGTAGAACATGGAGCCAAGTAGTGTTACAGAACTTTTGTTTCAGCAATTAAACTATCGAGGTGAAAGACAAAAAGCTATTTCATCGAATATAGCTAATATAGATACACCTGATTATAAGACAAAAGATTTAAAATTTGTTGACCAATTAAAAAAATCAAATGAAGAACAAAGTTTAAAGTTAATGACTACTCATAATAATCATATGAATGTAAGTATGGATGATTCAAAATCAAATTTTGAAATGTACGAAGTCCAAGGTCTTGTTGAACAAAATGACGGGAACAATATAAATTTAGATACTCAAATGAGTGAGATGTCTAAAAACTCAGTTATGTTTGGTGCTATACAAAATTCAATTAAAAAAGATTCTACTTGGTTTAAAACAATGATAGATTCTTCAAGTAAAAACTAAACATAGGATATAATAAATATGGAACAAATTTTTAAGTTTATCAATAATCTTAATTCTGCACAACGTGCTGTAATAATAGGTGGATTTTCTGTATTATTTTTATTTTTAATTGGATTGTTAATTTATTCAAATATAAAATCTAAAGATGAAGAGTTAAATTATAACATAGCAACAAATTTAACAAAAGCACAAGTAATGTTGGCTAGTAGTGAGTTAGACGCAGCTTCAATACCTTATTCGATTTTAGGTTCAGGTAATAATTTAACATTACGAACAAATAAAAATAATATTAATATTGCAAAAATAAAACTAGTAACAAGTGATGCTTCAACAAGTAAGCATACGGGTTGGGAAATATTTGATAAGAGTTCTTTGGGAACTACAAATTTTGAAAATAAAGTAAAATATTTACGAGCTTTAGAAGGTGAACTTGGTCGTTCTTTAGAATCGATATCAGGTATTCTTGCCGCATCTGTAAAAATTGCGATACCTAAAGAATCAGTATTTACACAAAGAAAAACAGATCCAACTGCATCTGCAGTACTTAATTTAAGAGAAGGTACCGCATTATCTCAAAGACAAGTTGAAGGGATAAAAAATTTTATTGCTTCTTCTATTCCTAAATTAAAGATTGAAAATATAAAACTTATAAATCAAAATGGATCATTATTAGAAAATAATCTTGAAAGTTTAGAGAGTTTAAAATATATAGAACATGAAAAATATAAGATTAAATTAGAAAATGATTATGAAAATAAAATTAAAGATTTATTATTACCTTTTTTAGGAGATCAACGTATTGTTGCAAAAGTTTCAATTGAACTAGATTTTACTAAACAAATTATAAACCAAGAGATATATGAACCTGAAGGAACAATTAGAAGTCAACAAACAAGTGAAGTAGCTGCTAATTCAGATGCACAAGAACCAAATGTTGGTGGAGTACCTGGAGCAGAAAGTAATATTGAAGATCCAGAACAAGAAAATCAGCTTAAAACAAAAAAAACTTCAAAAGAAGAAGCTAAAAATGTTACTAACTATGAAATTTCGAAAAAAATAATAAGTCAAAAAAATAATGCATATGCTGGAATAGCAAAGATTACAGCTGCAGTTACATTTGACTCTGCTGTTTTGGAAAAACTTGATAATAAAGAAGAATTTCTTAATAGTTTAAATTCAATTGTTCAAGTAGCTATTGGGTATCAAGAAAAAAGAGGAGATAATGTAACTGTTAAATCTTTTAAATTTCTTGGCTTACAACCATTTGGTAGTGAAAAAGCGATAGAAGTAACAAGTAGCGATGATGGTTTGGGTTTATTGTCAACGGAATCGATGTTAAAAGAATACAGTGAGTATATACAGTACTTAATAGCAATGATTTTGTTATTTGTATTTTATAAAAAATTTATAGCAAACAATGAGATTGCTTTACTTGGAGGAAATGCTTCAGGTGAAGGATCAAATAATAGTGAAATGGAAGATATTTTTGATGAATTTGATTCAAGAACAGAACAAAGTAAATTAAAAGCAAGAGTTAAAGGTCAAATATTAAGTAACTTAGATGGATTAAGTGCGGAAGAATCTGCAAAATATGAAGTTTTAATAGAACAAATAGAACAAAGTGTAAATGAGCAACCCGAAGATATAGCACAAATGATATTGATGTTATTAAATGAAGGTGACGCGAAGTTAAAAGGTAAATAAAATGTCTAAAGAATCTCTTAAAAATACAATAGATGGTATGCCAATGATTGAAAAAGTTGCACATTTTTGTGTACTTATTGGAGAAGAAGCAACTGTTAAAATATTTCAAAGTTTACCAAAAGAAGTAGTTGAAGATTTATCTATTTCAATCACACAAATAAGATCAATTGATAAAGATACCTCTCTTGCAATATTGGAAGAATTTCATTTATTTATTCAATCAAGCTCATATATTAGTTCTGGGGGTTTTGATTATGCAAAAGATATCTTGTATAAATCACTAGGAAAAGCAGAAGCTGATAAAGTGCTTGCAAAGTTAGCTCGATTACAAGAGGCAAAACAATCATTTGCATATTTAGAAAATATAGATCCAAAACAACTTGCAGATTTTATTAAAGATGAATCTCCACAAACAATCGCAGTAGTATTAGCACATATGGATGCAGAAGATGCCTCTGCTGTGCTGTCTAAATTAGATGATACATTAAAAGTAAAAATATCTATGCAAATGGCAACAATTAAAGATGTATCTCCTAGTATTGTTCGTTCTATGTCTCAAGTTTTAGAGAAGAAACTAGAATCGCTACTGGCTTCTATTGTTACTGTGGGTGGAGTAAAAACAGTTGCGGATATGTTAAATAAAATGGGTTCTAAATCTACAGATATACTTGAAAATATAAATGGCTTAGATCCTGTACTTGCAGCAAAAATTAAAGAAAACATGTTTGTATTTGAAGATCTTTTAGCTCTTGATCCAAATGATATTATGAAAGTAATTGGAAATGTTGAAACTGAAGATTTAACAATAGCTTTAAAAAATGCTACTGAAGAAGATATGGCAATTATAACTGGTTCAATGTCTCAAAGAGCACGTGATAGATTCCAAGAAGAATTTGAAATGTTGGGTAGAACTAAAATAAAAGATATTGAAGATGCTCAACGTAAGATTCTTGAAGTTGCAATGAGATTATTAGAAAGTGGTGAGATTGAACGAATTGATGATGAGGAATAAAAATGTCTGGCAATAATGTAAATACAACTTCAAAGGTAATGAAAGCAAATAATGAAACAGTTCCTTATGAACTTGGTACTTTTATTACAAATGATCAAAATCAAAATGAGAGTATGAAAAATGTTGCAACATTAAATAATAAATCTATTAATGGTAATGTTGATCCTGTATTAGAAGAGATACAAAATTTACAAAAAACATTGGTACAAATAGGACAAAGAGTAGAGTCTATAGAAAATGATGGTGTTAAAGGAAGGGATTTAGATAAGCAACTTATTGAAGCATTAAAAGATTTAAAGAATTATTCAACATTTTTTGAGCAGGCTACATTTCAAATGGAAACAAAATTAGTAAAAACTTCATTTTCTATAGCTAAGAAAATAATTGGGATAGAAATCGGCGAAAACTCTGCTAAAATTGCTGAAGAATCTATTAAAGGAATGATGGATAAAATTAAAACTTCTTCTAAAGTTACAATCCATTTAAATCCAAAAGATTATGTAATTCTAAAAGATACCTTGACACTTGATAGTTTTATTAATTTACAAGAGGATTCAAATGTTGCAGCAGGAGGTGTTGTAATTGCTAGTGATTTAGGTAATTTTGATGGTAGCGTTGAGTCTAAAATAGATACAATGCTTGGTTCCTTAGATGCATTATTATAATTAGATGCATTATTTAAACAAAATAATTATACAAAATGTATTTTTTTATGTTATACTTGTAAAAATTAAGATTACAAAGAACTAATATGGAAATTACAACACAAGATTATAATGTACTTGTTGACACAGAAGCAGTCGTTGATGTTATACTTGGTCATACTGATATAACAGTAAAAGATTTTTTAGATTTTACTGAAGGTGATATTATTGCATTAAATAAAGTTGCTGGTGGTGGCGGTGATATTTTTGTGAATGAAAGAGTAATTGGAATCGGTGATATTATTGTAATTGATGAGAAGCTTGCTATCCGTGTGCAAGATTCAATGAGTCCAGAAAAAGTAGTTAATTTCTTTTTCGATGAAAAAACAGTGTAGGAGTAAATAATGGCTATAGATAATGTGCTAACAAGTAGTTCAACAGGTATTGATGGAAATGCATATACAACATCTGTAAGTAATGATACCTTAACAAATGAAGATTTTTTAACGTTGATGTTGGAAGAGTTAAAACAGCAAGATCCCACAGACCCTCAAGATAGTGCTGCCTTAATGGATAGTCAACTTCAAATGTCTACAATTCAAGCAAATACAGATATGACAGCTGCAATGACTTCTCTTCAATCATCATACTCATCATCTGCTTTGGCAACAGCCTCTAATTTAATAGGTAATGTTGTTGAGGATGGAACATTAGATTCAGAGGGACTATTAAAGTCATATGCCGTTCAAACGGTAGAAAGTATAGATGGTGAATTATTTGCTAATACGAAACAGTTAGTTGGCATTATAGATGGTTTAATGAATGCAGAGACAGAAGAATTAATTCTATATGATGCAAATGGAAATATCTATGAAGATGGTGAAATGACAGATTATAACGTATCACTAGATGAAGATGGAAGATTTCAATATAATGAAGATGGTACTTTAACAATTTTAGATGATAATAATATTGTCGTAACAAGTACAGATATTACAGATAAATATGTGTATGCTGGTTCATCAATTTCTTATTCTGATGAGATAACAGTAATTGCATTTAGTAATATTAACGAAGTAAGATAGGTATTTATTATGAATGGTTCAATTTATACAGGTGCATCAGCATTATTATCGTATCAAAGTGCTTTAAATGTTGAATCAAATAATGTTGCAAATGTTAACACCGTTGGATTTAAATCAGATACAGTTTCATTTGCTGATATGATGTATCAAGATTCAGTTGGTATGGGTGTTAGTATGAATGATCCTATTAAACATTTTGAACAAGGGAGTTTAGTAGAAACTGGATTAGATTATGATTTTGCTATAAGTGGTGAAGGTTTTTTTACTGTAACTGATCCTCTTGATGGATCTACATATTATACAAGAGCTGGAAACTTTCAAACAGATGCTGCAAGTAATTTGGTAGATGGTAGTGATAATTATGTAATGGGCGTACTACCTACAATTACAGGAGATAAAATAACAAGTGATTTTAGTAAGAATATTGGATCAACAATTATTGAAGATGATACAACTATAATTTCTTCAAATACATTTGCAACAGATTATACTAAAACTGCTACAACAAGTGGTATTAGTGGTACAGATTATAAAACGGCAAGTAATAATATTAGTGATATTGAAGAATTAAGGATTGCATATCAGTCAGCTATATCTGCATATGAAAAAGATATAACAGAAGGAGAAGAAGCCTCCTTTCATATTGATGAAGTTACTTTCCCATTAATAACTAATGCTGATGGTGAATATAGAGTAGAAATTACAATTAATGGGGTAAAGTATCAAGAAGATTTTGATACAGATGTAGCTACAACTTTAAATAATTTATCGGATAATATTAATGATACAGCGGGGATTATATCTCACGTTGATACAACTACTGGAGTTTTAACTATTCAATCAATAATTCCTGGTCAAGACCTTTTAGCATCAAAATCATTTTTAAATGAAGATGTAATGGTAATTACTAATGTATCAACGGAATCAGGTTCGGGTAAAAATCTTGTTGATTCTATCTATACTGAATTGAAAAACTTAATAGAATCTAATGGTGGTAAAATTGCTACAGTTCAAACTGAAATTGTAAAAACCCCATCTGGTACACCTCCAACATTAGGTGTAGTATCATTAAATTTAGATACTTTAGGTATTAGTGATAATCTTGTTGGTAGTTTAGTGAATGATAACGGAAATATTTATTTAACACAAAATGGAGCGACTTATTTAATTGCTAAATTAGCTCCTGTATTATTTCAAGAGAGTTCATCCTTAAATCCAGAAGGGAATAATTTATTCTCGGCTACTGTAGAGTCGGGTGAGCCACTTTTTGTAGCTGAAAAAGCGGAAATACTTAATAATTATTTAGAACAGAGTTCAACAGATCTTTCCGAAGCTTTAGTAAACTTAATGGTTTGGCAAAAAGCTTTTGATGCAAACTCTAAAACAGTTACAACTTCAGATGAGTTGTTACAAACAGCGTTAGCACTTAAAAATTCATAAGTGCTTTAGTTTAAGTATTTAGTTAAGATTAATTCTTTGCTAAATCTTTAAATTTGAGCATTAAAATGTTCGTATTTTATATTTAAAGGAATCATTATGGTTGGAGCACTTTGGACAGGGATATCTGGATTATCAGGATCGCAAACTGGGCTAGACAATGAGTCAAATAATATTGCAAATGTTAATACAATAGGCTATAAAGCATCAAGGGTGTCTTTTGCTGATCAAGTTTATCAAGATAAGATTGGTAAAGGGGTTACTTCTTTTGATGTAGAGAAGCAATATACTCAAGGAAACCTAAAAGTTACAGGTGTCTCATATGATTTGGCACTTTCTGGAGATGGTTTTTTTCAGGTGGCTGATGGAAATGATATTTATTATACTAGAGCGGGTAACTTTAGAATGGGTGAATCAGGTACACTTCAAGATGTAGGTGCAAATGAAGTACAAGGATGGGCTGTATCTACAGTTACCTCTGATTATGTAGATAGTACAGATCCAAATAGTTCATTTTTTACAAGTGATTATAGTAAAATCTTGGGAAATAAAATTATTAGAGATACTGATTCTATAGAAACAATTGTATCTAAAGCGACTGATTACAATGCTAGTGCAACTTCAGATGATGAGACAATTTTCACAGGTGCAGGACAAAAAACAGCCGCTACTAAAACAGCAGATGTTGAAGCACTTATTACCCTTTATAATGCAGCATTAGCTGTGTATGCAGATGCAGATCCTAAACCTACGTCTATTAATTCAACAACACAAAAAGATTTGTTAAATTTTCCTTTTGACACAACGTCTGATTTAACTGAGGGAGACGAAGTATATGCATATATAGATGGTGTTAGGTATTCAACAGTTTATGCAGGTAGTCAAGCAAAAACTATGAAAAATATGGCAGATGAAATCTCTAATGCTACAGGATTTAATGCATATTTAACAGATGATGTAATTAGTCCATATGACTTGAATACTGACGATACTACTGCTGCAATGGGATATTTAGTTGTAGAAGGACTTCTTCCTGGTGAATCGTACCCAATAACTGATTTTGGATGGACAGACTCGTCAAATAATACAAGCAAAGGTAATGTAACTCCTATATCAACGGCAACACTTGGTGCAGGAACGGGTCATATTAAAAGTATTGAAGATGCTTTAAAATTAGCTGTTGCCGGTAAACAAATGGATGTATATGATGAAATCACCATAGATAATAGTGAAACTTATACATATCAAATTAATATTATTGACAGCACTGGTACTTATATAGATGTACCAACAAACGCATTAGATTTAGGAACAATTAATAGTATCGATGATTTGGTTACTGCAATTAATGGTAATACTGATTTAGCTGAATATGTAGAAGCTTTTAATATTAATGGTAATTTAGTTGTAAAAACTAATGATGAAAATTCTGATGTAGATTTTACAGGAACTATGACTGGACCTGTAACAATTATAGAAGCAGAAGAACAAACAATTACATTAAATGGTGCTAATACTACATCTGCAGGTACTATCGATGTGACAATAGAAGGAGAAAGTCTTCTTAGTGTTGCTATTGGTGCTACCGATGATACTACAACACAAGCTGCTGCAATTAGAAGTGCAATATTAGCAGAGGGTTACAGTTCTGTATCTGATGTAACAGTTACAGGTGGTGTAGTAACAATTATTTATGAAGAAAGTGCTGGAAATATTGGTCCTGTAGTAGTTGATTCTACAACAAATACAACAGGACCAACTGCCGCTACCATTTCTTCAGATGATTATGATGATACTATTATAAGTTCAGCATCTGAAATATTAAAAGATGCAAATTATAGTGGTAGTCAAGGAGCAGGAGCGGAATTTTTAAAAATAACTACATCTATCAATCAAACTGCATCTAAAAGTGAAATTCAATTAAGACTTGATAGTTTAGGTATTACAGATAGTGCATTTGGAGATTTTTCTGTGGATTCTACTGGTTTAATCACTATGAAACAAGATGGTGTTGATTATGCAGTTGGGCAAGTAGCTATTGCTAGATTTACAGATAACTTAGGATTAGAAGCTGTCGGTGATAATTTACTACAAGCTACTGCTAGAAGTGGTACTGCTATTTTTAATACTGATAATGTAAATATGGCAGAAATTGATGGGGGTTCTTTAGAACTATCAACTGCAGATTTAAGCGAATCATTAGTTAATCTTATGGTATTTCAAAGAGCTTTTGAAGCAAATGCAAAATCAATTACAACAGCAGATGCTATTTTGACTACATTAATTGCACTTAAGAGATAGTTTTTTAGATGGATAATTTTTTACTTTTATCAGTACTTGGAGTTCTTGTTATATACTTTTATAGTAGCATGAATGTATATAAATCTCTTTATCGAAAAATTTCGGAAGAGAAAGAATTGGTAGAGGAAAAAAATAATAATTTAGAAAAATTAAAAGAAAAATTTGAAAGACAGGTAAAGTTTTCTCTTGAAACTATTGATGATTCACAAGAAAGTTTAAAAAACTCAAGAGAAGATGTGCAAGATTTAAAACTACAGAATACTGAATTGGATCATAGAAATAAACTTCTTCAAGAAAGAATTAATGAACTATATGCTTCAGTTGGTACATTACAATAAAATGAGAATAATATGAAAAGATTTATTTATTTTGTATTATTATTACCGATTGTTTTATTCTCATTAGATAATAAAACAATCGAATCACAACCTCAAGTTTTATTTGAACATAAAAACTTACAAAATAAACAAGAAAAAAGAGAGCTATTATTAAAGTTTAATACTGCTGTTTTATATTTAGAACAAGAAAAGTATCTCCATGCAATTAAATTATTAAAGCAATCTTCAAAAATATTAAAAGTACCATCATATTTAAATATAGGAATTGCTTATTATAAATTAAAATCAAATAACAATGCTTATTTATATCTCAAAAAAATATATGACTTTAAAGAGTTACAATATAATGACAGATATTCATATTTTAGTGCTGCGTATTATTTATATAAAATAACAAATAATGAAGAATACATAAAAGAGATAACTAAAGTAAGCAATAAAGCAAAAAGATTAACTGAACAAGAAAAATTATTATTAGTTGATACTTTAATTCTTCAGAAGAAATATAGAAAAGCTTTAAAAATTGCAGAAGAGATTAAGAATATATCAAAAATCAAAGTTGCTATGTTATGTATAAAATTACGTGACTACAGTAAAGCAAAATTTTATTTGGAAAAAGCATCAAATCTTGCAAAGGGTGATAGAGCGAAAAATGAAGTTTTATGGTTACAATTATATAGAAATATTAAAGATAACGATCTTGCAAATCTTACTGAAAATATCTTAAAAATAGAAGAACGTAAAAATTTTTTTCATATACAGAAACATTTGGGTTTAGAGTTATTTTTTAATAAAGATAAATATACAGCTAAAGAATATTTTGATAAAATTATTAATCCATCTTTTGATTTAAAACTCGATTTTGCATATTACTTTGCTCCATTTATTTTTGAAGATTATGATGTGATGAATATAAATGAAACAAATGGTTTTATTATTAAAGATAAGAATAGTGTTAATGAATTAAATACTATGATTGATTATAATTCTAGATTTCTTAAAGTTGTAAAAAATGACCCAATTAAAAGAACTCAAATACTTCAAGAGATGATTGATAAGAAATATGACGCTAAGGCTTATGAATATTATAATTTAGGCCTTTCGTATGCTCAAATATTTGATTATAATAATGCTTATAAATATTTTAAAAAAGCTTATAATTTAGACCATGGTAATAAACTTTATTCTGTTATGACGTTAATTACAACAAAAAAGTTTAATGTAAATGAAGATAAGGTATTTTTAGAGTTTTTAGAAAAAAATATATTATCCAAAAAAGGTTCATACGATTATTTAGCTAAATATTTATATAAAATTTTTGTTAATAGTTCTATTAAATTAGAAAATAAAAATTTATCTAATAAACAAAAAAAATCTATCTTTTTTCGAGCTCTTTATTTTATTGAAAACATAAAATCTAATGGGATAATGAAAAAATCCCCATTATTAGTTGAATTTGATAAAGATCCTTTAGTACATTTATTTAATTTAATTGCAAAAAAAGAAAATGAAAATGATTATTTATATATTTCTAGAATTCAAGATGAATTACCAAAAATATATAACAATACATTTTTAAAGGGAAGTTTAGTAATTACAGATTATTACATTTCCATTTTAAAGGCACTTGGTATTTTTAATAGAACTGATTTTAATATTGATGATAATAAAAGCCCCTCATATTTAAGAACAAAAGCAATAATTCAGCTTTATAGTGAGAAACCGGAAGAAACAATTAAAATTATTGAACATATTCAAAATGAATACAACCTACAGAGTATCGATTCTTATTATATTTTGATTGCTGCTTTATTTAATTCTGGAAAAAATGAATTGGCATACGCTACACTGACAGAGATTGAATTTCTTTATCAAGATAAAGATGCAAAATTCTTAGGAGGAATCCGTCTACTTCAAGATATGAAATTAAATAGTGCTCCACAATATTTTAGAGATAAATTAAAGGGTAATTTAATTGATATAAGACTTAAAAATTTTGATTTATTTTTGGAAGAATTATAATAAACAGGTAAATAGTACAAATATTATAAATTTTATGTTATAATTAATAAATTTTAACTAAGGAGGATGATATGCAACTAGGTAGACTCGAGGTTATAGAACAATCCCAAGTGGATTATGTTTCAAAAATTTCTAAGATTCAAGAAACTGATAAAAAAACAAAAATTGATCCTGACGAACAATATAAAAATGCACAAGCTAAATCTGAAATTGCAGATAATGAAGTGATGCTAGATAATGTAAAGTTTGGATACAACTCAGAAACAAAAGATTTTTTTGTAAGAATTACAAAAGGTGATATAGAATATAAATATCCTACAGAAGATATGATGAATTTAAAGAAAAGCTTAATGGAAGCTTATTCTAATACACAATCTTAAGATAGGAAAATTAATTGGCATCTGATATATCAAATATAATAAAAAGTGAAATTTCTAGTACTTTAGAGAGTTTACTATCTGCAAGTAGTAATGTGGAAGAAGTAGTTCTTGTAAGTAATGATGAAATAGAGAATAATCAGTGTATTAGTACTGAAGTTTTATTAGAGTTCGCAGGGAAAGAAACGCATTGGAATTATTATATTCCTGCAGCTACTGCTACACAATTTGAATACTTAATGTTGGGAGGTGTTACCGACCTCAAAGATTCTATAGATGATGAAATCACAGATGCAGTAAAAGAGATTATATCAACAATTTCTGGTAGTATTTCTACAAGTGTTAATGCTCAGAACTTTTCCGATCTTACTGGAGTAAAATCTACATTAGGGGAAAGCACTGTTTTATCAATTTCTGATCGAACAGAAACAAATAAGATCTATAAATTTATAGTAAAATTAAATGATGATAATCTTGAAATATATGTCTCTTTTGATTCGGTTGCTGTTCCCTTTGTTAAATCATTAACTGAAGATAGTGTTGAATCTAATTCAGAAGCAATAGTGAGTGATGATAAGTCAACATCAATTATAAGTTCTCTTTTAGGTGAAGAATCTGTTGATAATTTAAGACTCCTATTTGATATTAAAATGAGGCTAAGTGTACGTTTAGGAACAAAAATTTGTTTGTTGAGAGACGTAATTTCTTGGGATATAGGTGAAATTATTGAATTGTCGCAGATGACTAATGAACCACTAGATATATTGATAAATGGTGTTGTCGTTGGCAGTGGAGAAGCAATTATTGTTGATGGTAAATTTGGTGTTAAAATTAAACATATAGGTAAAATAAATTAAAATGAGAAAAGATGGATAAAACAACAGCAGGCGGATTAGCAGGAGTTTGGGGACTTGTTGCATTAGCAATTATTCTTGGTGGTGCTGGTTTTGGTGCTTACATAGATATCCCATCTGTTATTATTGTTTTTGGTGGAACTACCTCTGTTACTATAGGACAATTTGAAGGTGATGCACTTGGTAAATTTGGTAAAGCTGTTGGGGTAGGAATGAATCCTGTAAAAGTTGAGCCTATAGATGAATTAATAGAAAAAATTATCATTTATGCAACTGACATTAAAAAAAATGGAGTTATGTCTGTTGAAGGTAAGATTCAAGAAGAATCAAATCCTTTTTTTAAGGAAGCCTTTAATTTACTAGTTGATAATACAAAACCAGATGTTCTTGAAAACCTGTTAGAAATAAAACTTGAACATATGGAAAATAGACATAAAACTATGATTTCTATGTTTTCTTCTATTGGTGGGAGTGCTGGTGCTATGGGTATGATTGGTACACTTGTAGGATTGGTAGCAATGCTTGCAAACTTATCAGATCCTTCTGCTGTTGGTCCTGCTATGGCGGTTGCTTTACTTACGACAATGTATGGTGCATTAATAGGTACAGCTTTTGCGGGTATATTTGAAAGTAAGCTATCTGAAAAACATACTAAAGAGATGATATCTTGTCAAATAATTATTCAAGGTGCACATATGATTGCATCTGAAGAATCAATTGGTAATGTTAAAATGAAACTTGGTGCTATTATGCCATCAGTTGAAGAGTAAATAGTAGTTTTTAATGGCTAAAAAAAAATGTCCTGATTGTCCTAAATGTTTACCTGGTTGGCTAGTTCAATTTGGTGATTTAATGTCACTATTACTTTGTTTCTTTATTTTATTGTTATCTATGGCAACAATGGATAAAAAGAAAGTGGAAGAGTATTTTGAGATTATGAGAAGAAGTATGGGCTTTTTAGAAGGTGCACAAGATACGGCTGAAGCAGAAAAAGAATCTTTATCTCAATATCATGCTGATAAAAGTGAATCGGGTAGTGGTGATGATGTTGGACAAGATAGTGAATCAGCTGATGTTGCTCAGTTAATAGAAGAAGTAACTCAAGAATTTAATGATACAAGTGATAAAGATAATGAAGAGGTTCAGCTTACTTTAAAAGGTAATAATGAATTTACATTAGATATACCTTCTGCTTTACTATTTGAGGAAGCAGAATATCAATTAGGTAATCCTAATGCAAAAAGATTTATAACAAAAGTATCTAAAATTTTAAGAACAATGACTCAAGAGTTTGATATTGAAGTAATAGGACATACCGGTTCAAATTACCAAAGATCTAATGGAATACCTAGAGATTCTTGGGATTTATCTGCATTACGATCAATTTCTGTGGTTAAAGAATTTATTAAAAATAAAATAGATCCTGCTACATTAAAAGTAAGTGCATTTGGCTCTTATCGTCCAAAAAGTGATGATGCTTTTGAAAATAGAAGAGTTGAACTACGTTTTGTATCTACAAGTCAAGATAGTAATCGAATGGAACAAGATGAAAGTTTTTTCGATAGAATTGAAAAATAAAAGAGGATTTTAAAATGGAAATTAGTAATCAGATATTAGATATAAAAACTTTAAAGCCTAATTCATTAGAGGGTGTATCTTCAAAAGATTTAAAAAATGATGATGCTTTACGTTCAGTCGCTAATGATTTTGAATCATTTTTTATGAATCAAATCTTAGAAGCTTCGTTAAAATCATCTTCAATTGCAGGTGAAGGTAGTGGTTCTGATATTATTAAAGGGATGTATACCGATGCATTATCGCAAGAATCATCAGGTTCTTTAGGTATTAGCGATATGCTATATAAATTTTTAAGTGAGAAAAAATCATGATTGATATTACAGTTTTAGAATTACAAAGTATTACAGAAGAATTAAAAAAATCAATCTTATTAGATATTGATGATGTAAAAAAAGCGAATCATGAAAGTTTAGTGACTCGAAATGATATTAAATTAGTATTAATGGAGAAACTAGGCGAATTAAAGAAAAAGCTAAATGAAGATTTATCTAAAGAATACAAAGAAGGTAAGGATATTTCTGTTTATAAATCTAGTGTAGATGAATTGGAAAAAGGGCTTCGAGAACTATATGAGTTAAATGGAAAATTAGCTTCAATTGTATTACCAGTTAAAGAGATGTATAAAGATATCATAAATGAAATTACAGAGAAAAATGGCGGTTCACTAGTAGAGGTGATGGCATAGTGATTAAAAAGATATTATTAATAGTTTTTTTTGTTACTATTGTAAATGCTAAAGAGGTACAGGTTATACCTTTTACAAATAAATCTATTAATTTTAAAAATAAGATATATAGTCAAGATGTTAGATTAATTCAGATTACAGGTAAAAACCCTTGTAAAAAATATCTAGATATTAAAACCCTTAAGAAGAATAAATATTTCACTACACATTATATTGGTAAAAATAAACCTTTGTGTGCAAAAGATGTATACATTAGGGAAATGAATAAAGTTAATTTTAGGTTTGGAAATTTAGAAATTGAAAAAGAAGCAGAATTAATTAGAGAAACAAAAAGTTATATAAAAATTAAGAACCTTGATGGTACAATAGAAAAAATCTATACAGATGGAAGAAAACAGTAGATGAAAATGCTCTCATTTTTAGGTGAAACACCTACTAAAGCTTTACAGAATGCACAGAAAGAATGTGGATCTGATGCAGTCGTAATATCAACAAAAAAAATATCATCAGAAGATACACATGATGAAAACATGTATGAAATAACTATTGCAATTGAAGAAGGTAATGATAGAAAAAAATCGATTCCTAAAAAAAGAATAGTTTCTCCCTCGAAATCAAATAAACAAGTTGACGTTCAATTTTATGATTTTAAAGATCAAATTACGAATATGCAAGAGTCCTTAGAAAAGGTACAAAAAACTTTATGGGAACCTAAAAGTCAACTTTATGATTTAAATATTCCTCCCGAATTTATTGATATTTATAATTTATTTGAGAAAAATGAATTTGATCCTGAAATGACGTATAGTATTATGAAAAAAACTATAGAACAATTGCCTGTTTCTATGAAATCTAATCCAATTAAAATTAATAATTTTTTTAAATTAATATTACGACGTATTATCGCAGTTAAACATGAAATACCTTTACGAACACATCAGAGAAAAATAATGATGTTTGTAGGTCCTACAGGTGTTGGAAAAACTACTACTATTGCAAAATTAGCTGCTCGTTATGCATATAAATTAGGTACAAATTATAGAGTTGGAATTATTACATTAGATTCATTTAGGGTAGGTGCCGTAGAACAACTAAAAGCATATACAAATATAATGAGATTACCGTTGGAAGTTGTTAAAAGACCAGAAGAGTTAAGTGAAGCTATTGCTAGATTAAAAGATTGTCATTATATCTTAATTGATACTGCTGGTGGAAGTCAATATGATATGGATAAAATTGAATTAATTAATCAATATCAACAGCATTTGACAGAAACACCTATTGAAAAAATGTTAGTTTTACCCGCAAATGTGAAAACAACTGATTTATATGAAATATATAATAGCTATTCTTCTTTGCATATACATAATTTAATTTTTACAAAACTAGATGAAACGATTAGTTATGGAAATCTTATCTCTTTTGCTCATAAAACTAAAAAATCTATTTGTTATGTATCTGTAGGTCAAAATGTTCCAGATGACTTGCATGAAGCTGATAGTAATTATTTGATTGATTGTTTTATGAATCGTCAAGTATCTTAATAGTAAGTAGATATATTGTTTGATAAAATCTCGACACAAGCGAATAAACTTGTATCCTTAACAAAGACTCTTCACTCTACTTCAAAAACTAAAATAGTTGTGGTAACATCAGGTAAAGGGGGAGTTGGAAAATCAACTTTAACCTCTAATATGGCATATTTACTTTCTAAAGAAAAGAAAAAAGTTGTTGTTCTCGATGCAGATATTGGACTTTCTAATCTACAGGTGATGTTTAACCTCAAACCTAAAAAAACATTTTTTGACTATTTAGAAGGTGAATGTGAATTAGATGATATTTTACTTACTACTAGTTACCATAATATTACATTAGTTGCTGGTAAAAGCGGTTATCAGTATAGTAATATTAATAATAGTATGCATTTTTCAAGATTGGTTGATGATATACGTTCTTTAAATAAATATGATATTTTACTTATTGATACAGGGGCAGGTTTAAATGAACAAGTTCAAGAATTTATAGAATTGACAGATAATATCTTAGCTATTACAACAACTGATCCTAGCGCATTAACGGATGTTTATGCTTTAATGAAAATGGTAAGTTTAAAAAAAAGAAAGCTGATGTTATGTTTTAATTTTACTGCGAAATACGATGTTGGTGCAGCAATAACAAAATCACTAAAGAATTTAGCATTAAAAAACAAACTAAATGAAAAATTTATGGTACAATATATGGGTAATATAAGTCAAATGAATAGTATTTCGACAACTGGAAGATTAAGAAAGTTATTTGCGAAAGAATTAAAACAAGATATCGCATCAGTAGAATTAAATTTAGTTGTTAAAAATTTGTTAAAAAGTTTAAGGTAATTTAAAATGATAATTGAAAAGTTTTCAAAACATATGATTGAAAGTAAAATATTTGATACATATGTTGCTACAGTTTTTTTTGCTTCACTTATCTTTTTTGTTTTAAATTCATCAATATTTACACCATTAGAGATGATGTTTGGTATAGTTATTAGTACTGTACTTTTTAAAGGTGTTGCAAATATTATGTTGTCAATGACAATTTCATTAGTAAATTTAGATAATACACAAAACAGTGTTGCCTTTAAGAAAGATGCAGATAATTTAGAGTCATTGGTAAATGATTTAGCAATACAAGAAGCTGCAATACAAAGTGGAAAAAATAGTAATAAATAATTTTAAAAGGATATAGCATGAAGTTATCAGAAGTTTCAAACTCTTTTGGAAATAATAATAAAATTTCTTTATTGGATTCTATTGGATTAAAAACAGATATGTCTCAAAATAAAGAAAATAGTCAATCATTTTCAAATGTACTCAAAAATTCTATTGAAGAAGTAAACCAAACTCAAGTAAAAGCTTATGATGCAATGAGTGATATAGCTACTGGAAAAGTTGAAAATTTACAAGAAGCTGTACAAAAAATTGAAGAAGCTGAACTAAGTTTAAAGTTAGGATTAGAGGTTAAAAATAAAGCCCTTAGTGCATTTAAACAAGTTATGGCAATGCAAGTATAAAATAATAAAGGATAATTTATGAGTTTTTTTGATGGATATAATATTGCTACATCAGGTATGTCAGCACAAAGAACAAGAATTAATATGGTGAGTTCAAATATCGCAAATGCTCAAACTACTCATACAACTGATGGTGGTCCTTATAAAAAACAAAATGTCGTATTTGAGGAAATTTTATTAAATTCCACAAAAGATAATTCTCCTAAAAAATCATCTGAAAAAATGGATTCTTTATCGTTACGTGGTGTTGCTGTAAAAGAAATAATCGATTCTAAAGATGAAGCAATTTTAAAATACGAACCTGATCATCCCGATGCTAATAATGAAGGATATGTTGCATACCCTAATATAAATCCTGTAATAGAAATGGTAGATTTAATTGAAGCAATGCGTTCTTATGAAGCAAATGTGTCAGCATTTACAACTCAAAAAGAGATGGATACAAAAACTCTTGATATAATTAAAATGTAAAGGATCTTATGTGTCTGCAGAACTATTATTAAATTTTGACAAAAATACAGGTAAATCTACAGTAACAAATGATAAGTCCATAAAATCATTAGATTCTACGAAAAAAATAGAAAGAACGTCTCTTTTTGATTCTATGATGAATGATGCAAAAAAAGCTGTAACGTTAAATGATGTAACATCAGAAAATACAAAAAAAGACATAAATAATACGGATAGAGAAAAAGAGATTCTTAAAAATTCGAAAGTAGAAATAAAACTAAACGAAACAACTATTCAAAATACAAAAGAATCAGTAATTAAAGAGATCAATAATAATACTGTTAATGAATCAAAAATTAAAGTTAATGACAGTAAAAAAGTAGATATAAATCAAGAGTTAAAATCAAATATTGATCCAAAAATAAAAATTGACAATACTCACACAAATGAAATCTCAACTTCTGAGGAAAATGAAGCAAAAGATATTAAAAGTCAAGTTAATGATCCTAAAAATGTTAGTAATAATACTTCTGATGAATCGATACAAAAGTTAGTTGATAAACTTGTTGATATAGTTGTTAGTGCAGCCAAAGATGTATTAACTACCGACCAAGATAAACCAATAAGTACAAATGAATTAAAAAATACTGTAGAGAAAATTGTAGAAAACAAAATTACGGATATTATTGGAAAAGATAATTTACAAAGTGTGATTAATAAAAAGCTTGAGATTGTTAGTGACAGTATAAAAGTAATTAAAAATGAATCAGAAGTTATTTCGAAAAACAAAACAATAACTAATAATCAAGATTCTATAATACAAAAAGAAGTTAGTCTCATAAAAGAGAGTGTTAATACACTACAAAAAGAATTATCATTAAATGATAATCCTGGTTTGAATGATGCTAAATCAGAATTGGATATAACTAAAGATTCTGAGAATACAATAGAAGTTAAGAATGAAATTGACAAAAATCTATCTGTTATAGATATGAGTGTAGATGATATTAAAGATCTTTTGAATAAAGAAGATATAAACAATAAAAAAAACAACACCTCAAATAATCACCTAAAAGACTTAGAGACAAAAATAGAATATAAAACTTTGGTAATTGAAGATTCAGTTGTAAATATAAAAGAAAAAGCTTCGGAAATAATTATTGTGAATACCTTAAAAAAAGAAAATTTAGAATCTCTTAGTAAAATTGTAGAAAATACTGAAGATATTGATGAGAATTTAAAAAAACCATTACTAGCAGCTATGTTTTTAACTGCACAAAAAGTAACAAAAGATAAAACTAGTTTAGAACAAATGAAAGACGCAAAGAATAATATAATAGAAAAAAAATCTATAGATTCAGTTAAACAGAGTGCTGAAAAATTAGATTTAAATCTGAAAGATACAAAAGTATCGCATGAAGAAGAAAAAGGTAAAAAGCCTATTTCCAAGTCTAAAACATTAGAATTAAATGCAAGTACATTGATTGATAATAAGTCTTTAAATAAGGCCTTAATTAATCAGAAGATAGAATCCGAATTAATTATAAAAGAGCAAACTTCAGTTGTAACTAAAGATATTAATAATGTAATAAATAATCAGTCAAAAAAGAATATTGAAATAGTTGAGATGGTAGTTCCAAAAGAAATAGTTCCGAGTTTTCAGAGTAAGATTATCGGTGCGCAACAGAAAATGGGTACTTTTATGAATGATGTTGCCCGTAATATGTATCTTAATTATAAACCTCCTGTAACTGCCTTTAGAGTAAATTTAAATCCTGCAAACTTAGGATCAATTTCAATTATCATGAAAGCGAATAAAGTTGATAATAGTTTAAGTGTTAGTATGAATTTAAGTAACTCTAATACAATGGAAGCTTTTAGTGAAAATAAAGTAGCATTACAATCGGCAATACAACGACAGTTTAATGATAGCTCCAATGTATCTATTAACTTTAGTATGGAAGGTAAAAGTTCAGATAATGAATTTACTCATGGTAACAATAATCAAGATCATAATAATCAAAATAATAATCAAAATGCAGACGCAGAATCTAATAATAATGAAGAACAAGAAATAATTGAAAACAACGATTATATGTAAAAGGTAATCGATTGCAAGAGTTAATATCTTTATTAGATCAACAGACAGTATTTGCATTTTTACTTCTACTAGCTCGTATATTAAGCTTTATGGCTTTTATGCCAATTGTTGGTCATAAAACTGTTAATCCAACTATTCGTATTGCAATCTCTTTTTATTTAACTATTTTTATTTTTCCTTTAATTGATTATGAAAGTACATCTATTACAGAAGAAACATTTTTATTAGCACTAATTAGTGAAATTACATTAGGCTTAGTTGCTTCATTTTTAGTGCAAATAATATTTTCTGCAATTCAAATTATAGGAGATTTAATTGGTTATGCTACGGCATTATCAATGGCTAATATGTTTGATCCTGCTACAGGTACACAACAAGGTATAGTTAGTAGATTTTTATATATGGTAATTTTAGTGATCTATTTAGAATCTGGTATGTATGAGGTTACCTTGTATATGTTAGCTGATAGCTTTGGACAAGTCTCATTAGGTACATTTAACTTATTCTCTTATGATGGTATTGCATATGCATCAAGTGAAATTAATCGTATGTTTGCTTTTGCTTTTGCTTTTGCTTTTCCTTTGTTTTTTGTTGGATTTATACTTGATGTTTATTATGCATATGGTACAAAATCAATGCCGGCATTTTCACCTTTTGTTATTACTTTTCAAATTAAATTTGCATTGATTTTCATATTTTTAATGTTTGGTTTAGATATTTTTGTTGATAGTTTTAATAATTATTTTATTTCTAAATTTGAATATTAGAGTGTAACTATGGCAGAAGAAGAAGAAAAAACCGAAGAGGCCACTGGTAAGAAAATTCAAGATTCTAAAGCAGAAGGGAATGTCCCTAAATCTGCTGAAGTTCCAGGAGCTGCGATTTTATTTTTTACTTCAATCTATCTACTTTTTTTTGCAGGTTCTTTTTTTCAAGAAATAGAGAAAACTATAATATATATTTATTCTTTTATAGGGTCAGAATTAAATGGCAAAATTTATTACGAGATAACAAGTACAATAATTAAAGTAATGCTTATTGGAATGTTACCTTTATTTTTTTTAGTATTGTTTTTAGGAGTTATTTTTAATGTAATGCAATTTGGTTTTGTATTTACACCTTTAAAAATTAAATTGGAGAAAATAAGTCCCCTTAGTGGATTTAAAAATATTTTTAGTGCTAAAAAAGCTCTAGAGGCTTTAAAACTGACTGCC
This sequence comes from Arcobacteraceae bacterium, assembly GCA_028375605.1. GTDB lineage: Bacteria > Campylobacterota > Campylobacteria > Campylobacterales > Arcobacteraceae > JAIOSF01. The sequence goes on along the minus strand of JAONGR010000001.1, from coordinate 138,090 downwards.
AAATTAATTTTGATCTTTATTATTATGCTAATAATTTTAGCAATAGTTTGGGATAGTATATTAGCTATGATGAATAAGGAAATAGAGGCCGCTTTAGAATCAATGATGATTCTTATTTTATATTTTTTGTTAACAATTTTATTTATCATAATCATTTTTGCAATAATTGACTTCTTTTTTACAAGACATTATTATTTTAAACAATTAAAAATGTCTAAACAAGAGATTAAAGATGAACACAAACAAATGGAGGGTGATCCCCTTGTAAAAGGTAGGATTCGTCAAATACAGATGAAAATGTCAAAGCAAAGAATGATGGCAGATGTACCAGATGCTGATGTAGTTATTACAAATCCAACAAACTATGCTGTTGCATTAAAATATGATAAAGATAAATCAGAAGCTCCAATTGTTTTAGCTAAAGGTATTAATTTCCTTGCACTAAGAATTAAAGATATTGCGTTAGAGAGTAAAATTCCAATTGTTGAAGACCCTGTACTTGCTCGAGCTTTATATGAACAAGTTGAAGTTGAACAAGAGATTCCAGAAGGTTTATACAAAGCTATTGCAGAAATATTTACTTTTGTGTATAATCTAAATAATAAATAAAGGATAGATAAAAGATGATTAATAAAATATTTTTTTTACTTTTAATTTTTTTAGCTACAAGTGAAGCTAAAAAAGATTTTTATTATAGTTTTATTAATGAAGATTTAACACAAATTTCACAGGATCAGAAAGAGAAAATTGTCGGTGCAAGTAATAAGCTTAAAACGATTAGAAGATATGTTAAAGAGGGGCAATTAGAACTTGCCTTAAAAAATATTAATCTATTTGTAAATACTAATAAAGTTAAAATATTAGAGTCAACTGCAGTTTTACTTAAAAATGAAATATTGTATAAATTAAATACAAGTGATAAATCTGACCAAGCAAATGTATTATTAGAAACTTCGATAAATAATTCAACTATAAATCAAAATGATTTACTAGAAGCATATCGATTATTGGTATTAATTAAACTGAGAGTTAACAAACCAAAAGAAGCAGAATATTATGCTAAAGCTATTGAATATAGCTTTGATGATCCCTTATCAAAAGTATATGGAAAAGTTGCATATGCTCAAATTTATATGGATAGTAGAAATTATAATAAAGCAATCAAAATATTAAGAAAAGAGTTAGTAAATACCACTAGCCTTGAGGTTGCAACTATTATTGCAGATGAATTATATGATGCTTATATTGCTAATAAGCAAAGAGAAGAAGCATTTACCCTTGTTCAAAAAGTTCTAAATAAAAATATTGATTACTATGCTAATGATAGTTATAAGGCATTAAAAAAAGTTGACAAATTGGTGAAGTCAGAGATGCCAAAGTTTGCTATTGATATTCTTAAGAAACTTATTTTAAATGCAAGTGAAACAGATAGTATTGATAGTTTTAAATTTAAATTAGCAAATACGTATATGGAGATAGCTGGATTTGAAAAAGAATATTTGCCCTTAGCTAAAAATATTTATGAAGAACTTATTCAAATGAAGGGGAATAATCCTTATTTAACTAGATCAAAAATGTATCTTGATGAAATTATTATGAGAGAGGGTAAGTTTGAACCAGCAATGATTGCTGCCAAATATAGTGCATACGAATCTATGCAATATAAAGCAATGATGCAAGAACTTTTAAATGCAATAGAAGATGAAAAGTATGAACAAATTATACGAATGCGTAAAATATATAATAGTATTTATCATTCGATTATAAGAAGATTTGGATATGAAAGTATTGAACAGATTTATAATATAGTAAATTCAAGAATGGTACAATTTTATTTAGAAACAAAACAATGTAAACAATTAAATAATGTTATCAAAGATGTTTCAGATGATGTGCTTTTGTTATTAATTCAAGACAAGAAAAATATCCATAGTATGTTTAGTTGTATGCTTGATCTCCCAGAAGAAAGAGCATATATAATTGCTAAAAATGCTTATGGAAAAGCACAAAATAGTGAAATTTATTTTTATTTGGAAAAAATTGCTATAGCATTAAATAAATTTGAAGATGCACAAAGTTTCTCTCAAAAATTAGATATGTTTAGTGACTCAAAATTATTATCAGACGAATTTTTATATAGATTTCTTATTAATACACAGAAAAACAATCCTTTAAGTATGCAAAACTTTTTTGCTTACGCAAGAGCAAATCAAGAATTTGTTATCAACAATGAAAATAATCCTTTAATTATAGACTTTTATTATGAATATTATTTATATCTATTAAAAGAAAACGAAGAGGAAGAGGCTATCTCAATTTTAAATAAACTTTATGAAAAACAAAATGATATGAATGCTCGAATCTATTCTCCTTTTGTTGAAATAGAACTAGCCAAATATGCAAAACTTGATGATGATTATGAAACTTCTTTAGGTTATTTAAAATATGCATTAAATATAAAAAGACTTAAAGATGGAAAAAGTATTGATCGGGATATTACAAATGATGATAAAGCTCGTATATATTATGAAATTGCAAAGATCTATGAATTTCAAAAGAAAAATAATAGATATAAAGCTACTATAAAAAAATGCCAGAATTTAAAGAATACTGATAGCTTCTATAAAAAAATGTGTGATAAATTATAATGACAATTGATAATTTTATAGATCAAATTGATTCTGATAATTTATATGTACCTTTTGGAAGAATTGTAAATATTAATTCTACAACTATCGTGGCAAATGGATTGGATGTTGCTATTGGTGATATTGTAAATATTGAATCAGAGGAAAGGTCATATAGTGTACTAGGGATGATTGCTTCTATCTCAGAAAAGCTTTTTACTATTGTTCCTTTTTCGTTTATAGATGGTTTTACAATAGGAGATAAAGTTTTTTTAAAGAAAGAAGGTTTAAGTGTAAAATGTGGCTATGGATTACTTGGTCGTGTTGTGAATGCTTTAGGTGAACCAATTGATAAACATGGTAAATTAAGAGATGTTAATGAAAGTTCGTCTATTAATAAAGCGACTATATCTCCTTTAGATAGAGGTATTATAGATCAGCAGTTTTCAACAGGTGTAAAAGCTATAGATTCTATGCTTACTTGTGGAAAAGGACAAAAGGTAGGTATTTTTGCAGGTTCAGGAGTTGGAAAATCTACGTTGATGGGTATGATTGTTAAAGGAAGTGTTGCAAAAATTAAAGTTATTGCACTTGTGGGAGAAAGAGGGAGAGAAATTCCTGAATTTATTCACTATAATTTAGGTAATAATCTTGAAAATACTGTAATAGTAACTGCAACAAGTGATGAATCATCATTAATGAGAAAATATGCAGCCTTTACTGCAATGGCTATTGCAGAATTTTTTAGAGATCAAGGACATGATGTTTTATTAATGATGGATTCCGTAACTAGATTTGCTATGGCACAAAGAGAGATAGGTCTAAGTACAGGAGAACCACCTACTCAAAGAGGTTATCCACCTTCTGTATTTGCACTTTTGCCACAACTAATGGAGAGAGCTGGTTCGAATACAAAAGGAACTATAACGGCTTTTTTTACGGTTCTTGTTGATGGAGATGATTTGAGCGATCCTATTGCTGATCAAAGTAGATCAATCTTGGATGGGCATATTGTATTGACTCGAAAACTAACAGAAGAGGGCTTTTATCCCCCTATAGATCTTTTACAAAGTGCCTCAAGGGTAATAGATAAAGTTGTCCCTAAGGAGCAATATAATAGATTTTTAAAGTTAAAAAGGGTATTATCTTTAATAAACGAGAATGAAGTACTTATAAGAATTGGTGCTTACAAAAGAGGTATGGATAAAGAACTAGATAGTGCTTTACAAAAAAAAGAGAAAATTAAATCTTTTTTATCACAAGGCATGAATGATCTTTATACTTATGAATCAATAGTCAAAGGGCTCATGGAGGTGACAAATGATTAGTACAAGTCAAAATATGTTATACCATATTGGTAATCTGAATAGTGAAAGCGAACGGATTTCTTATCAAATGGCAACAGGTACAAATCAGGATAAAGGGAGTGAAGACTCGATTTTATATTCAGATTTAATTAATTTAGATGATAAATTAAGAGTTACAGAAGGATTAATGCTTCAAATGACAAAAACATCTGTGATTAATGATAACTCGGATTCAAGTATGGCAAGTTTAAAATTATCTTTAGATGATATTAAAATTGATTTACTAAAAGGTTTAAATTCAGGAATGGTGCGAAGTGATAAGCTTGCCTTAGCAACTAATCTTGAAGGGATTAGAGATACTATGTTTGATTTTATCAATACTAGAGTTGATGGAGAATATGTTTTTGCTGGTTCTGATACTTCTATACAATCTTTTGTAAAAGATGATGATTTTGAAAATAATGGAATTGTTACTTTTGAAGGTGATGGTTTTTTAAGGGAAGTTGCCGTTCAACCAGGTAGTTATAGAGATAGAGGTGTTACTGGATATGATGTTACTTTTTATACAGCAAGTAAAGCGTATGCAGGAGAAACATTTTCTTTTGAAGAAGGTGAACGAATTATCGATGAAAGTGGTTTTGAATGGAAATTAAATACGGATGGAGATAAATTACAAAAATATGATTATAATGGAAATATTTATCACCCGTTAAATGATGATATCAATAATGGAGATGTAACTGAAATAGACGTTACTTCTACTGGTGGGTATACAGATACAACAACTGGTCAATATGTTGCTGCTACATATGTAACTACTTCATTACCAACTGACCCTACAGGAAGAGTTTTCGAAGCAAAACATAATTACTTTGATGATTTAAATATAATAATCAATGCGTTAGAAGGTCAAGCTACCAACGCAGATGGAACTGTAGGTGTAGAACTTACTGATGAACAAGTACGTCTAACACTTAGTAATGGACTAGAACAAACAACAGAACAGTATAGTGCAACAAATATTGGGCATGGTGAACTTGGTGGAAGAAATGCAGTATTTGAAAATGCGTATGATACATTATTGGCTCAAGAAACAAACTATAATATTTTGATTCAGGAAACTGGTGGTGCTGATTTAGCTAAATTAGCTATGGAATCAGCAGCTTTAGACTTAACATATCAGTCTTTATACACAACTATTGGTAAGATGAATAAACTTTCATTACTTAACTATTTATAAACTAACGTAGAATAATACTTAATGAATATAAGAGAAATATTTTTTCGTAAAGAATATGTACTTATTGGTTTTATTTTTGCAATGTTGGCGATTATTATCGTTCCATTGCCAAAAGGACTGCTTGATTTCTTTTTAATATTATCTCTTACATCAGCAATTTTAATTCTTTTAATATCTCTTTTTATTGAACGACCTACCGATTTATCAACATTTCCAACTTTACTTTTAATCCTTGTTCTTTTTCGCTTGTCCTTAAATATAGCAACAACAAGATCTATATTAAGTGAAGGTCATAATGGTCCTGATGCAGTTAGTTCCATTATCTCTGCCTTTGGTGAGTTTGTAGTTGGTGGAAATATGGTTATTGGTGTTATTATATTTATTATATTAGTACTTATTAACTTTATGGTTGTAACAAAAGGGGCTGGTAGAGTTGCCGAAGTACAAGCTCGATTTTCTCTTGATTCATTACCGGGTAAACAAATGGCAATTGATGCTGATTTAAATGCTGGATTTATTGATGATAAACAAGCAAAACATAGAAGAGAAGAATTAGCTAGTGAAGTGAGTTTTTATGGTACTATGGATGGATCTGCTAAGTTTGTAAAAGGTGATGCCGTTGCTGGTATTATTATTACATTAGTAAATTTAATTGGTGGATTAATGATCGGTATTTTTGAACACGATTTATCCGCTGCCCAAAGTTCTGAAATATATACTATTTTAACTATTGGAGATGGTTTAGTTGCTCAAATACCCGCACTTATCATTTCAACAGCAACAGCAATTATAATTACTCGTTCAAATAATGATGAAGAAAAATTTGCAAGTGGTACGATTGCACAACTTGTTAATGATAGTAAATCATTAGTTATTACTGGTTTAGCATTATTATTATTTGGTTTGGTACCAGGGTTTCCAACTGGTATATTACTTTTTATGGGTATTTTATTAATTTCTATTGGATATATAATTTATATGGTAGAAGCTGATAAAGATAATGCTTTTACTAGATTTATAAGAGGAACAGAACCAACTAATAAATCAAAACAAAAAGTTGAAGAAGCTGAAAAAGCAAAACAAAAACAGAAAAAACCAAATGTATTAACCGAAGATCAAACTATAGATAAAACGATGAAACTTGAAGTACTTGAGTTGAAACTAGGAGCACAGCTTTTACGTCTTGTACAAGGGGATAGTGAGTTATTAGATAAGATTAAAGGTATTAGAAATAAAATTGCTGGCGAATTAGGATTTGTAATACCACAAATTAGAATCAGTGATGAGTCGATACTTAATATGAACGAATATTCTTTTAATTTAAAAAGAATTCCTATTGCAAAAGGTAATGTGGAGTTAAACCAATTATTAGCAATGGGTGGAATTGCAGGAGCTAAAATAAAGGGTAAGCGAGTTAAAGAACCTGTTTTTGGACTTGACGCAACTTGGATAGCCCCAGAAAATAAAGACGAAGCATTAAATCGTGGATTTACAGTTGTTGATGCACCTACAATTATATCTACTCATTTATCAGAACTAATTAAAAAACATGCAGAAGATATCATAACAAGACAAGATTTAGTAAATATGATTGATAGATTAAAAGAAGATTTTCCTATTATTGTTGAAGAAGCAATGAAAGTAACGACATATGGATCTCTTCTTAAAGTATGTAAAGACCTACTACATGAAAAAATTCCATTAGTAGACATGATTACAATTCTAGAAGCAGTTTCTGATATATCTGAACTTACAAAATCCCCAGATATTTTACTTGAACATGTTCGATCAAAACTATTTAGATTAATTACAAATAAGTTTACATCATCTGATGGTGCTTTACATATCATCACTATTAAATCTGAACTTGAACAATCTTTTATTGGTAAATTACAAGAACAACATGGGGTAAGTCAATTATTATTAAGTATTGGAGAGATTAATAATCTTGTAACTAAAACAAGAGAACTCATTAATACAGTAGAAGCAAAAGGTGTTAGTACCGTATCTATGATAGTTGATCCAAGTTTAAGAAGAAGAATTGCAGAAATATTTGAAAAGTTTGGATTGGAAATTGCAGTACTTAGTCACGCGGAACTTGATTCAAGAGCTGAATTTACTATTGAAGGTACATTAGAGTTTTAAGTATCCTTTAGATAAAATATCGACAAATTATATCTAAAGGATTACACTATGAACAATGATTTATTAAGTTCACTTATGCCACTTGTCGTATTATTTGCGATATTCTATTTTCTGATTATCAGACCACAACAAAAACAACAAAAAGAGCACAAAGCAATGTTAGAAGCCCTTTCTAAAGGTGATAAAATTGTAACTTCTGGTGGATTAATTGTAGAAATAGTAAAAGTTGAAGAAACTTTTTTAACAGTTAAAAATATTGATGCGACTACAATGAGAATTGCTAGAACATTTATCTCTAGTAAATGGGAAGATGCCTAACCTATAGAATCTTCAAAAGGATCAAAACTTGCAATTTTTAAATTATAGACTAGTGATTTTCGCACTAGTTACAATCTTTGGTATAGTTTTCTCTATACCATCTTTTTTACAAACAGATGATGGTAAAAAAATATCATTAGGCCTTGACTTACAAGGTGGACTTCATATGCTTTTAGGTGTTGAAACACAAAAAGCAGTTGAAGGTAAAATAAAATCTATAGCGGCTACAGTGAAATATTATACTGATAATGAAGATATGTTGATTGAAGACTTGACTATTCAAAAAGAACAATTAAGTTTTATTTTATTAGATAATGATGAATCATCTAAGCTTGACACAATGTTAGCTGAGATAAAAGGTCTTGAGATCGATAAAAGCTCTGAGTTAATTTATACAATTAAATTAACTCCTGTAGAAGTTGAGATAGTAAAAGACATGGCAGTAGGACAAGCTGTAGAAACTATACGAAATCGACTAGATCAATTTGGATTAGCTGAACCATCTGTAACGAGACAAGGAAAAGTTGACATTGTAGTTGAACTTCCTGGTATCAAAACACCAGAGGAAGAGCAAAGAGCGAGAGAACTAATAGCAAAACCTGCAAATCTGGAGTTGATGGAAGTTGATGAACTCAAGTCAGATCAGGTTTATAACTTGACTGATGAAGAAGCTCAAGAGATGGGAAATCTAATCTTAGAAGATACTAATGATCCTCAAATTAAATATTTAGTAAAACAAATACCAATTTTGACTGGCTCTCAAGTTGTAGATGCAAAAGTTGCATTTGATCAGCAAACAAATTCTCCTATTATCAACTTTACCTTGAGTACCTTTGGTGCAAAAGTATTTGGAGATTTCACTTCTAGAAGTATTGGAAAAAGACTTGCTGTTGTACTTGATGGAAAAGTATTTTCTGCTCCAAATATTCGAGAAAGAATTGGTGGAGGAAGTGGTCAAATTTCTGGAAACTTCACAGTAAATGAAGCTGGAAATGTTGCTATTGCTTTACGAAGTGGAGCTTTACCTGCACCGGTTTTAATGTTAGAGAAAAGAAGTGTTGGACCAAGCTTAGGTGCTGATAGTATTAATGCTTCTATGTTTGCTTTAATTTCTGGATTTTTACTTGTTGTTGTTTTTATGGTTATTTATTATGGTAGGGCTGGAATGATTTCAAATGTAGCACTTGTGACAAATTTGTTTATAATAATTGCAGTAATGGCAATGTTTGGTGCAACTCTTACCTTACCGGGAATGGCTGGTATAGTCTTAACTGTTGGTATGGCAGTTGATGCAAATGTTATTATAAATGAAAGAATCAGAGAATTACTCAAGCAAGGTAAAAGTGTACATAAAGCAGTTGAAAACGGTTATGCAAATGCAATGAGTGCAATTCTAGATGCAAATGTAACTACTCTTCTTGTTGCTGTAATTTTATATGTTTATGGAACGGGACCAATCAAAGGTTTTGCAATAACAATTAGTATTGGTATCTTAGCTTCTATGATTACTGCAATTTTAGGTACACATGGTATATATGAAGCATTGTTATCAAAAATTGCTAAAGATAAAAACTTAAAAAAATGGTTTGGGGTTAATTAATGGAAATATTTAAATCAAATAAATCATATGATTTTATGGGTAAGAGATTACCTTTTTTAGGCTTTTCAGCTTTACTAGTGATTGCATCTTTTGTATTACTATTTACTAAAGGTTTAAACTTAGGAATAGATTTTACTGGAGGAACTTTAGTACAAGTAAAATATACTCAAACTGCTCCTATTAAAGAGGTACGAACTATATTAAATACTAATATTCAGTTTGAGAAATCTACAGTTACAGAATTTGGTTCACCTGATGAGATAATTATTAAAATTCCTACAACTAGTTCATCTATTGAAAAAGATATTGGTGATGAAGTAAGAAACATCCTGAAACCAACAGGAGACTTTGAAGTACGTAGAGTTGATATTGTAGGACCTAAAGTAGGTGATGCTTTACAAGAAAAAGGTATTATGGCTTTAAGTTTAGCCTTATTAGTAATCTTAATTTATGTATCATTTAGATTTGAATGGAGATTTGCAATTGCTTCTATCTTAGCCTTAATTCATGATATATCTATTGCTCTTGGTGCAATTGTACTTTTTAGTGTTGATGTAAATTTAGATATTTTAGCAGCTATTTTAACAATTTTAGGATATTCATTAAATGATACGATTATTGTATTTGATAGAATTAGAGAAGGTGTTACTACATCTAAAGAAAATGAATTAAATAAAGTAGTAAATGAATCAGTATCAAATACCTTAAGTAGAACAACACTTACGTCTCTTACAACTTTTTTTGTTGTTTTAACACTTTATCTTTTTGGTGGAGAGATTATCAATGGATTTAGTTTTACTCTTCTAGTTGGTATTATCGTAGGAACGTATAGTTCGATTTTTGTTGCGGCATCATTTTTAGTTCAGCTTAACTTTTCTATTTCTAATTATAGAGAAAATGAAGCATTAAAAGAAAAAAGATCAAAAGATAAAGATAAGTTGCGAGCACAGTTCGAACAAGGAACAGTATAAAATGAGACTATTTGGAACAGATGGGGTAAGAGGAAAAGCAGGGACTTTTTTAGATGCTATGACTGCACTAAAATTAGCCCAAGCAGCGGGAATCTACTTTAGAAAACATTCAAAAACAAAACGAATTCTTTTAGGAAAAGATACTAGAAGAAGTGGTTATATGATTGAAAATGCATTAGTAAGTGGTTTTACTAGTGTGGGATATGATGTTATCCAAATAGGACCAATGCCTACACCTGCTATTGCATATTTAACTGAATCTATGAGATGTGATGCTGGAATTATGTTAAGTGCTTCACATAATTCTTTTGAAGATAATGGAGTGAAGTTTTTTAATTCTAATGGTGATAAATTAAGTAACGAAATTGAAAAAGAGATAGAAGATATCTTTTTTAATAATGAATTAATTATCTCTTCTCAGTGTACTGATAAAAATATTGGAAAAGCAAAAAGAATTGATGATGTAATCGGCAGATATATTGTATCCATTAAAAGTTCATTTCCAAAAGAATTAACACTTACAGATATGCGAATTGTTCTTGATTGTGCAAATGGAGCAGCTTACAAAGTGGGTCCTACAATTTTTGAAGAACTCGGTGCTGATGTAATAGTTGTAAATGATAAACCTGATGGATTTAATATCAACGAAGAGTGTGGAGCTTTACATCCAAAAGCTTTAGGAAAATTAGTTTCCGAATATCGAGCTGATATAGGTATCGCTCTTGATGGTGATGCAGATAGATTAGTTATCGTTGATGAAAATGGAAGTGTTATCGATGGTGATAAACTTATCGGTGCCATGGCTGTTTATCTTAAAAATAAAGGCTTACTTGAAGGTAAAGGTTGTGTAACAACTGTTATGAGTAATAAAGCTTTAGAAGATTATTTGTCAGAAAATGGAATAAAACTTCACCGATCTAATGTAGGCGACAAATATGTTTTAGAAATCATGAAAAATGAGAAGATTAATTTTGGTGGTGAACAAAGTGGTCATATTATTTTTTCTAATGTAGCGAAGACTGGTGATGGTTTAGCTTCTGCTCTACAAGTTATAGCTATGATTTTATGTAGTGGAAAAAAAGCAAGTGAAGTTCTAAATCCTTTTGAATTATATCCTCAAATTTTAAAAAATCTAATGGTTGAAGAAAAAGTTCCACTAGAAAATATTAAAGGACTAGAAGAGTTATTAAATAAATTCAGAACTTTAGGTTTACGTGATTTAATTCGATATTCTGGTACTGAAAATAAAATTAGACTTTTACTTGAAGGTAAAGATCAAACATTAGTAGAGAACTCTATGGATGAATTACAGCAATTAATTAAAAGTAATATATGTTAAAAAAACTATTTTTTACAATTTTTCTTTTTATAGGTCTGTTTCTAATTGACCAATATATTAAGTTTTTATTTGTTGATGGTTTTGAGCATAAAGGAGAGTGTATCTCTTTTATTCTAGTTTATAATTATGGTGTAGCATTTTCTATGTTTGCATTTTTAGAAGGTAATCTTAAATATATCCAGATAGCTATTATGCTTGCTGGTATTTTATACTTCTTTTTTAATAAAGATATTTTTAAATTATATTATTTACCAGCTACATTGATACTTGCAGGTGGAGTTAGTAATATTTATGATAGATTTATTCACGGTGGAGTTGTAGATTACGTCTACTGGCATTGTAGATTTGATTTTGCAGTGTTTAATTTAGCTGATGTCTTGATTGATATCGGAGTTGTTTTAATTCTTATTATTAACTATAAAGATTCTAAAAATAAAAAGAAACTAGAAGCTAAATAGCTTGTAGTTTTTTTAATTCTTCTTTTACTAAATCAACATGTAAAACTTCTGTTGTTACACCCGCTTTTTTAGTTTTCTTTCTTACTGATACTTTATCCCAAATAGCAGCTATATTTCCTTCTGGATTGATAATAAAAGTAGTTCTTACTACTCCCATACTTTCTTTCCCCATAAACTTTTTAAGTTGCCATACTCCATATGATTCACAAGTTGTTTTTTCAGTATCAGCTAATAGCGTAATATCTAAATCATATTTAGCAATGAAATTTTGATGTTTTTTAGGAGTATCTGGACTAACCCCTAATATTACAGCATCAAGATCATCATATTGTGGTAAGGCTTCTGTGAAGTCACAAGCTTGAGTTGTACACCCTGGTGTATTATCTCTAGGATAAAAGTATAAAACTATCCACTTCCCTTTTAAATCTCGTAAGCATATCTCTACTTCATCTTGATTTTGGATACAAAAAGCTGGGGCTACATTCCCTATTTCTAACATATATATTTCCTTATTATTGTGTGATTTATTTTTTATATTATAACTTATTTTTCATATAGTACAAACTTAAATATGAGATTAGTGCGATGACTGAAGAGTATAAAAAGAGATACTCCCCATAAAATTGTCCTGAGACAATAGCTCCTAAAAATCCACCTAATCCATAAGCGATACCTAACATAAATTGCTGTGCAAGTTTTTTATTTGAGTAAAGTTGATACAAAAATAAAATAACAGCACTATGATAAAGTCCAAAACTAAAGGCATGTAAACTTTGAGTAAAAAACGATATAGTTAAAGAATCAGGATAAAGATACAACAAAAACCATCTAAACGAAGTAATTATAATAGAAAACTTTATCATCAATAATAGATTCTTCTTTAATAATGGTGCTTGATAGTAAAATATAAGTATTTCACAAATTACTCCAAATGCCCATAGATAACTCACCATCTCTAAGCTAATCCCGTGTGCTGTTTCGTAAATAGTAAAAAAGTTATAAAATCCACCAAAACTTACTTGCATTAAAAATATACTGACCCAAAATGGCCAGTATTTTAAAAGGGAAAATTTCTCGTCGTCTTCATTAGCTGATAATTGTACATCATCATATTTGAGTAAACTAAACGCAAACAATGCCGTCATAAGTGTTGCAATTAAGTAATAGTGTAATGCGACTTGTGGAACAGTAAGATATTTTGCAAGAACCAAACCTACAAGCATAAATCCTATAGAACCATAAAGCCTAGATTTACCATATCTATCTTTTAATTCTTTGATGGCAATGAGTTCTATATATGGTAATAGCAGACTCAAACATACACCTAAGATTGCATTATTTAACATAAAGAGATAAAAGGATTCTATAGTTACATAAAATAAAGAAGCAGATGTAACTGATAATAGAAGAACATATTTAAAAAGTTTTTGATCTAATTTTACATGTTTTAAAAATAAAAATGGTGTTAAAAATCTCATCAAAGGAGCTAGTGCTAAAACAATACCGATGTTTGTAGTTGTATATCCAATATCTAAAAGAACTTTCGGTAAAAATATTACATACACTCCAACTGCAGCAAAATAAAAAAAATAAAATGCTGAAAGTTTAAAAAATAACATAAATTCTATTTCTTTTCGACGATGATAACTGAAGTATTCATAACTAAATCTTGAAATGTTTTTTTGTCTTTTCTAAAAAATGGTAACAGTACACCGATAATGCTAATAGCACTTACAATAAACATAAAATATCGTAAAAGTGCAGAAATAAATCCTAATGTTTTTTTATCTTTATCACTTATAAGAATAATATCATATGCTTTAAATCCTGGAGTTTGACCTTTTTTAACCCATAATACAACAACAATAAGTCCATAGATTCCCATTGTAATCCATCTAGCCATTTCACTTCCTTGAAATGAGTCTTTCCCATCTAAAATGATATATGTGGTGATATACATTATAGGCATCATAATCATAAACATATCTGTAATAAATGCTTTTATTCTAAAAAGAGGAGAACAAGATTGATTAGGAATCACATTTTGATTTTCTTCTTTTTGTTCTGTTTTTTTTGTGATATTACCTTTTTTAGTATCTCTCCATCTAGCCATCTGTATTACCTCTGTTTTAAATTATAATTTTTAAGTGCATTATACAAATGTTTAACCAAAACTACACTATAAAGTTTCTCATAATTAAAGAATATTTGTATATAATCCGCGTATGATAAAGATACAAGATATACACGATGCAAAACAAAGAATAAATGGTATTGTAAGACATACACCTGTTTCGTATGCTCCAATTTTAAGTAAAAAGAATAATGCAGATATTTATTTGAAAAAAGAAAATTTACAGTTAACTGGAAGTTTTAAAATTAGAGGTGCATTTAATAAAATTGCAAAATTAACAAAAACCGAACGAGATAGTGGAGTAGTAGCAGCGAGCGCTGGTAATCATGCTCAAGGTTTAGCCTTTAGTGCACAACATTTTAAATGTGATGCAACCATTGTAATGCCAGAAGCTACACCATTATTAAAAGTAAATGGTGTAAAAAGCTATGGTGCTGAAGTTGTTTTACACGGAAGTAATTATGATGAAGCATATAAATACGCAAATGAATTAGCAACAAAAGAGAGTAAAACTTTTGTACATCCTTTTGCTGATGATGATGTCATTGCAGGTCAGGGTACATTGGCTTTAGAAATTTTAGATGAGATTGAAAATATAGATATGGTTATTGTACCTATTGGTGGTGGTGGTCTTATCTCTGGAATGGCTACTGCTATTCGACATATTAAACCAAGTATTAAAATAATCGGAGTCGTTTCAACTGGTGCAAATGCTATGAAAAACTCTTTTGAAGCAAAAAAACAACTCAACTCAAAATCAGTTAAAACAATAGCAGATGGTATTGCGGTAAGAGATGTAACACCAAAAATGCTTGATTATGTTTTAGATTTGGTTGATGAGGTTATTGAAGTAGATGATACAGAAATAGCAGCGGCTATTTTATTTTTATTGGAGCAACATAAACTTGTAGTTGAAGGTGCGGGAGCGACTGGTGTTGCTGCTGTGATGCATGATAAAATTGAGTGTGAGGGTAAAAAAGTTGTTTTACCTTTAAGCGGTGGAAATATTGATGTAACTATGTTAGCGCAAATTATTCAAAAAGGTTTAGTAAAATCTGCTAGAAAGATGAACTTAATAGTAACTCTTATAGATAAACCAGGATCTTTAAAAACACTAACTTCTATTTTTGAAAAAGTAAGTGGAAATATCGTTCAAATAGACTATGACAGAAATTCTGTATCACTAGACTTTGGTGAAGCAAATGTAACTATTGCTCTTGAAACAAAAGGTGAAGAGCACCAAGAGAGTATTAGAACAGAACTTAGAAAAGCTGGATACAGATTTAAAGAGGTATAAAGAATAAAAAGATAGTTTCTTTTTATTCTTTTATTTTAAACAGAAACTATATTTTCTCCAGATTTTATCCAGTCACTTAATATCTGACCAGTATAAAAAGTATTGATACCACAACTTTGTAAACTATCAACCACTCCTATCTTTTCAGCACAAGCTTGACACGCAATTATTTCTACTCCATCATTTATCATCTCTTTGATTTTCTCTTGTAATTCTTTATCTTGACTTATAAGTGTTTGTGAAGCACCCCAAACAAGAATAGTTACTTTTTCTATCCATCCCTGAATTTTTGCATTTTGTGCGTAAAGGCATATCATATTTAAAGCTGTGTCTTTGTTGTCTGTTGTCCATAAAATTTTTGCGTGGTTTTGCATATTTGTATTCCTTTTTTTATTTAATTATATTGTTATAAAACCATTCCTGATAACATAAGTTCAAGATTTCCCTCTTCACTTATTTTTTCTTTACTCCAAGGAGGATCAAAAACTAAGTCTACAGTACATTCATCTACTTCATCTATAGCTTCAACGTAAGATTTTACTTGTCCTAAAAGTGACTCCGCAACAGGACAAGCTGGACTTGTTAAAGTCATCTCTATTGTTACAAAAAGATAATTGTCTTTTTCTTCTAACTCAACATTATATATAAGACCTAAATCATAGATATTTATAGGTATCTCCGGATCAAACACCTTTTTTAGTTTTTCTTCTATGATTTTTTCTTTTATCTCTTTTGTATTAAATATTCCCATTTTTACTTACCTCCATTATTTTTTTGATCATCCCTTGAACTCCACTTTGTCTATTTGGTGTGATAATCTCTGTCAACCCTAATTCACTTAAAATATTTATATCAAATTCTTGTATCTCTTGTATTGTTCTTTCATTAAATATTTCTAAGATAATATGAACTAATCCTTTGACTATAATCGCATCACTAGTACCTGATAGATATAAAATATTATCATTTATAGTTGGTACTAACCAAACTTGAGAAGTACAACCCTGTACTAAGTATTCATCTTTTTGATCACTTTCATTAAAGGGTTTGAGTTTTTTCCCTAAATCAATTATAAATTCATATTTATCTAGCTCATCATCAAAAAATTCTAAATCATCTTTGATATTTTCTATGGCTTCTTTTATGTTTGACATACACTAATCCTTTAGCATTTTTATAGCTCTTTTTAATGCAACGATGAATATATCGATATCATCAAAGTCATTGTAAAAAGCTAACGATACTCTTATTGTACCCTTTATTTCAAGTTTTTCCATAATTGGCATAGCACAATGATGCCCAACTCGTATAGCAATTTTTTGTTTATCTAAAAGAATTCCTACATCATCATGAATAACACCTTGTATATTAAAACTTTTATTTGAGATGGTCTCTTTAGTAGTATTATAAAATACCACTTCACTAATTTTTTTTAACTCATTGTGTAGATATTCATAAAGTCTATATTCTTGTTTTTCTATTATTTCATAACCCACTTCATCTATAAACTCTAAAGCTTTTCTAAATCCAATAACACCAGCGATATTTTGAGTGCCAGCTTCAAATTTATAGGGACTATCTAATAAAGTTGAACTGTTATAGGTAACCGTTTTAATAGTGGCTCCTCCTGTTTGATAAGGTTCAACTCTATTTAGTAGTTCTTGTTTTATATAAACAGCACCCACACCAGTAGGAGCAAAAGTTTTATGTCCAGAAATTGCAAAGAAATCACAGTCGATATCTTGTATATCTATTTTTTTATGTGCCAAACTTTGGGCCCCATCAATTAAAACATAAGAGTCATATTTATGTGCCATTGCACATATCTTTTTGATATCATTTATCGTTCCAAAAGCATTTGAGATATGTGTAACCGATACAAAACTATTTGGATTTTTTACTAATATTCTTTCAAATTCATCAAAATCAAATGCAAAATTATCTTTATATCCTACAACTTCAAGACCATCTCCTAAACTTCTTCCTTGCATATGCCAAGGCACTATATTTGAGTGGTGTTCAAGTGACGAGATGATTACCGTTTTAAAATTTTTTGCAAAAGAACTGCAAATAAAATTTATAGATTCTGTTACACCTTTTGTAAAAATGATTTCTGAACTATCTTTTGCATTGATAAACTTTTGAAGATATTTTCTACTCTCTTCATAGTGTATGGTGGCTTTATTAGCATCACCAAAATTACTTCTGTGTGTATTTGCACAATAATCTGTGTAGTATTCTAATTCACTAGCGATGACACTTTGAACTTTTTGTGTTGTTGCTCCACTATCAAGATAGGTTATATCACTATTTTTAAAGTAGGGGAAGAATTTTTTATAACTCATACTAGTCCTTTTATAATCTCACTTAATTCGTCATTTTCAAAGCTTTCATAAACTTCATTTCTAAGTGCATTTAGAAGGATCACTTTTGCATCCTCCTCTTTTATTCCACGACTTTTTAAATAATAGATACTATCTTGATCCAAATCACCACAAGTAGCTCCATGACTAGCTTCTAGTTCATCTATCAAAATCTCTAAATGAGGTGTAACAGCTATAAAACTATCATCACTTAACAATATTGTTTGAGAATTTTGAAAAGCTTTAGAGAAACTTGCAGTCTCTTCCACAATTGAAAACATACGTAGTTTTGCAGATGATTTACCATCTAAAAGATTTTTAAATTTTATATCACTTAAACTTTCATTTTGATGATTTGTAACTATATCATATTGCACTTTTGCGTTATCTTGTAAATCAATAAGCCCATTTATATTTAAGCTAGAACTTTTAGATTTGAGTTTTGTCTCTACACTATTTATAGAACTCTCTACATCAAAATAAGAGATATTTAAAGTCGCATTTTCTCCTATACTATTTGTATATTTGATATTTGAACTAGTTTTACTTTTTCCTATTTTGATATAGTTTAGTGTTGCATTGTCATTTACTTTTAATTCTCTTTGAAATGATGATTCACTATCTGCATCTATAACATCAATTATAGTAAGAGTTTCATTTTCTTCTACTTCATATGATGTTGTATCATTATTTAAAAATTTATATGTGTTTACTAAATTTTCTACTTTATTTATATTATTATATGGTTCATACTTTTTCATGATTTAGTCCTAATTCTGCAAATCCCTTTTCATCAAGTTCTAATGCAAGAGAGTAGTCACCAGTTTTCACTATTTTACCATCTTTTAAAATATGCACAAAGTCAGGTTTAATAAGCTCCATTAATCTATCGTAGTGTGTAATCATCAAAATAGATTTTTTAGCATCTTCTCTAAGCATTCCATTTATAACTTCAGCAACACTTTTAATAGCATCAACATCAAGTCCAGAATCTATCTCATCTAACATAATCAAATTAGGATTTAAAAGTAATAGTTGAAGAAGTTCATTTTTCTTTTTCTCTCCTCCAGAAAAACCTTCATTTAATCCTCTTTTTAAAAGTGAATTATCAAGATTATATTTTTTTAGTTTTTCTTTTAATAGTTTCATAAATTCCATTGAATCTAACTCATCTTCTTTATTATATGCTTTTTTTGCATTTACAGCTGTTTTTAAAAAGTAACTATTGTTTACTCCTGGTACCTCTACTGGTGATTGGAAACTTAAGAATATACCTTCATTTGCTCTATCATCAGCAGATTTTTCTGTTATCTCTTTTCCATTATATGTTATAGTACCAGATGTGATATTTGTATCATAGTGACCACTTATAGCTTTTACTAAAGTAGACTTACCAGCTCCATTTACACCCATAAGTGCATGGATTTCACCCTCTTTTATATCAATATTAAAATCATTTAGTATTTTTTTACCGTTTATTTCTACATTTAAATTTTCTATTTTTAACATTTTATTTTCCTTTTCCATTATCCAACACTTCCCTCTAAAGTTACATCAAGTAAAGCTTTTGCTTCTACTGCGAACTCCATAGGAAGATTATTTAGTACCTCTTTACAAAAACCATTTACTATTAATGCAACTGCATTTTCTTCATCAACCCCTCTTTGTCTTAGATAAAAAAGCTGGTCATCAGAAATTTTTGAAGTGGTTGCCTCATGTTCTATTTGTGCTGTTCTATTCTTTATCTCATGATATGGATATGTATTAGCAGAACAAGTATTTCCAATGATAAGAGAATCACACTGAGAAAAGTTTCTTGTATTTTGTGCTTTTTTAGCTACTTTTACTAATCCTCTATAAGAATTTTTACCTTTCATTGCAGAAATTCCTTTTGAGATAATAGTTGATTTTGTATTATCTCCTAAGTGAATCATTTTTGTTCCTGTATCGGCTTGTTGTGCTTTACTTGAAATAGCCACAGAATAAAACTCTCCAGTACTTCCATCACCTTTTAAAATACAACTTGGATATTTCCATGTGATAACAGAGCCAGTTTCTACTTGTGTCCAAGATATTTTAGAGTTTTTCCCTTTACATAAACCTCTTTTAGTTACGAAGTTATAGATACCACCTTTCCCCTCTTCATCTCCTGGAAACCAGTTTTGAATAGTTGAGTATTTTATCTCCGCATTATCTAGTGTCACTAGTTCTACAACAGCAGCGTGAAGTTGGTTTTCATCTCTTGATGGAGCTGAACATCCTTCATTGTATGATACATAACTATCTTCATCCGCAATAATAATTGTTCTCTCGAACTGTCCTGTATTTTGAGCATTTATTCTGAAGTATGTTGATAGTTCCATAGGACAGCGTACACCTTTTGGAATATATACAAAAGAACCATCTGTAAAAACTGCACAGTTTAAAGTAGCAAAATAGTTATCATTTACAGGAACTACACTTCCTAAATATTTTTTAAGTAGTTTAGGGTGTTTATGTGCAGCTTCACTAATACTCATAAATATTATACCTAAGTCTTCTAACTCTTGGTGAAAGGTAGTTTTTACACTCACACTATCAAATACAGCATCAACAGCAACACCAGCCAACATCTTTTGTTCTTCTAAAGGAATACCTAGTTTTTCATATGTTTCCAATAGTTTAGGGTCAACTTCATCTAACGAATCAAGTAACTGTTTAGGTGCAGAATAGTAGGCTATTTTTTGATAGTCTATTTCTGGATAGTTAAGATTAGCCCAATTTGGCTCTTCTTTTGTAAGCCATTTTGCATATGCTTTTAATCGGAATTCTAGTAACCACTCAGGTTCATCTTTCTTTTTAGATATGGCTCTTATTACATCTTCATTTAATCCTACTGCAAAGGTATCACTTTCTATCAGTGTTTCAAAGCCTAGTTTATAGTCATCTGCAAGAAGTTTTTTTATATCTTTATTCTCACTCATTTTTGTCTCCATTTCAAATAGGATAATTTTTGTCTTATTAGAATAATAGCATAAATATTTTTATTTTCAAATTAAGATAATAAAAATTATTAAATCTAAACTCAAGTGCCTTACTTAGTTATTGTCAATAATAATTGTAGTGATTATAGTTTGGATTTTAGAGTTTAAATCAAAGAAATATTATCTAATTAAATTATTTTAGATTAAAATGAAAAACTAAAGTGACATAGCATTATAATAGAAGTTTCACTTTACTTAGTTTTTGATAGAATAAAATCTACTTAATTATTATTCAAGTTTAAAAATAATGGAGATTAATAAATGAATTCACATTTAAAAAACATTGTTGTATCAGGAGTTAGTACTATTCCTTTTTGTGACGGAGTATCAGTCTTAATAGATAAATATATTCCAGATAATCTTCAAAAAAAAAGAGATAAATTAATAGATACTTTTCTTAATGATTTAGAGACTATTGAAAATATAGATGAAGATTTTCTAAAAAGTGAAGATTTTACAATGTTTTTTTTAAGAATATTTAATAAAGTAATGGTAGAAAATAATCAAATAAAGTCAAAAATATTTGAAAGTATTTTAAAAAATATTGCTTCACAAAATTATAAAATTGATTTAGAAACAGAAATGTTTATAAAGCTAACAGAAGATTTAATTACTCATCAATTTTATTTTTTATATAGTATTAAGAGTAGAGAAAGTACTTATACGAATGCAATTTACTCTTTGACAGGATTGAAAAATTATGGACTAATCGAAACAGAAGATTCTCAACTTCATAAGGTTAAATATAAACTAACTACATTAGGAGAAAGATTTTATTTGTATGTAAACTATGAAAATGTTTATAAAGAAGTTCTTGATGAATTAAACCTATCAAAAAATAATGATACAAAAGTTTAGGATTAAATTAACTAATCATCGTGACATTCTGTGTGATAATTTTGGTAGTGTCATCTATTTTACAAATAATGACTTATTAGATATAATAGATAAAATAATATATTTAGATTTATCATTGGGAGCTGTTTTATGTATACGAAAGAGTATATTCTTCAAAAATTAAAAGAACTAAAACCAAAGTACAAAAATGAGGGTCTTGAAATATTAGGATTGATTGGTAGTTATGCAAAAAATACTGCAACGGAAGAGAGTGATATAGATATACTGTACAAACTTGATTCAGAAAAATTTTACAGACTTCATGATGGTTTTAAATCTTTTTCAAGACTAACTGATATTAAAAAAGAACTTGAAATTTCTTTTGATAAACATGTTGATATTTGTACTATAAATCAAAATAATGAAGTTTTTGTAAAACATGCTTTAAAGGACTTAGTGCATGTCTAATCGATCAGATAAAGAGTCCTTTGGATTTATACTTCTAATGTGTACTCAAATAGAAGAGTACTTGAGTGAATTTGAATATATATTAATACTTAATAAAGATACTGAAAACTAACATGAGATTAGAAGTTCAAGAGATACTAGAAGATAAATCAATTCTATTAACGCAACACTATTTTAAATTGCAACAGCTATTTGAAAAAAAGTATGGTAAAGACACTATTGTACTTATTGAGATAGGTACTTTTTTTGAAGTATATGAAGTAAACAACGATGAAGAACAAATAGGAAAAGCTAGAGAAATAGCAGAACTACTAAACATCCAACTTACAAGAAAAAATAAATCTATTTTAGAAAATAATCAAAAAAATCCTCTTATGGCAGGAGTACCTGCTGTATCATTTGAAAAACATATAAACCGCATCATACAAGAACAAAAATATACAATTGCCATTATTAAACAAGTAGGGCTTCCACCAAATGTAAAAAGAGTTTTAGAAGCTATTATCTCTCCTGGGACGAACTTTGATTTTGCAGTTTCTAGTGATGAAAACAATATAACATCTATTACTGTAGACCAAGTACGAGGAAATTATCTAGTAGGATATAGTGCTATAGATGTTACAACTGGAAAGTGTTATTTCAATGAAGTATTTGGAACAAGTGAAGATCCTAGTTTTGCACTTGATGAAGTATTTAATTATATGAATATGCATAAAACTAGTGAAATCGTAGTGACTTTTTTAGATAAAAATATAGACCAAAAAGAGGTGTGTGAGTATCTGGAACTTTCACATAAAACTTTTCATGTTTCACAAATTCGTCCCAAAATATCATATCAAAATGAGCTATTTAAAAATGTATTTGAGATAGAATCATTATTAACTCCTATAGAACATCTTAACATGGAAAGATACGCACTAGCAAGTGAGAGTTTGGCTATTTTGATTGATTTTGTTATAGGGCATGATAGTAAAATAATTGAAAAATTATCGATGCCTGTAAAACTAGATGTGAGTAAATATATTTATTTAGGAAACAATGCTCTAGAGCAGTTAAATATCCTAGAAACTCCACACCAACCAAACTTACTAAAACTGATAAACAACACTTCAACAGCGATGGGGAAAAGACTTTTAAAAGAGAGACTTACTCATCCCATAAAAGATGAAAAGGAACTTTTAAGACGATATAAACTATCATCGGATTTGTATGATTATCATACGCCTATCGAGAATAGTCTGAGTAATATTTACGATATAGAAAGACTTTTAAGAAGAATCAAACTGAATCGTTTACACCCTTTTGAGTTAAATTATTTATATGATTCTTTAGGTTCTATCAAAGAGGTAGTCTCTTTTATGGAAAATTATAACTTTGTAAAACCACCTTGTAGTAGTGAAGAGATAGATATCTTTATCAAAACTATTGATGATACATTTGACTTAACTTCTTGTGGTAAATTTATGTTAAAAGATATAGACTCAAATATCGTGGCACAAGGAATCGATAGTAAAATAGATGCTCTTTTAAAAGAAAATGTTGCCTTAGAAGATCAGCTAGATATTTTTAGAACACACATCTTAAAGTTTTTAAAAAGTGAAGACAAAAATCTTGTACCTATTAATCGTTTAGGTAAAGAGGGCTTTTTTATTGGGCTGACTAAAAATAGATATAGTTCAATTAAAAAAGAGCTTTTAGAATCACATCTTATTATCGATGATGATTTGTATTTATTTAAAGATTTTACTATAAAAGTACAAACGACAAGTGTCAAAATAACCAATAAACTTACCTCTACTATCTCAGATAAATATGTACATAATTTACACAAAATAATAGAGCTTAATAAACTAGTATTTAAAGAAAAAATAGAGTTATATGAAAATAAATTTGCAGAGATGTTGCAGGAGATGGTTTCATTTATAGCAGAAATTGATCTAACAGTTTCAAACATAAAAACAGCCAAAAAATACAACTATGTTGCACCAAAAATCATCAAACAAGATAGTGAGAATAAAACGAACTTTATAGAAGTAATAGACGTACGACATCCTATCATCGAATCAACAGAACAAAATGGTATCTATGTACCAAATGACGTTATTTTGGGTGATTTAAATATGGCTTCAAAAGAGTACAAAGATAATTTGATTATTAAAAATGCGCGACCAGATAATATGATGGACAATAAAATGCATGGAGTTTTACTCTACGGAATCAATAGTAGTGGTAAAAGTTCATTGATGAAATCTATAGGGATAGTAGTTATCATGGCACAAGCTGGATTTTATGTCCCTGCAAAGTCTATGAGATTTTGTTTATTTGATGAGGTATTTACACGAATTTCTGGAAGTGATAATATCGCTAAAGGTTTATCTTCCTTTGCAGTTGAGATGCTGGAACTGAAAAATATATTTAATCGTGCCACTCCTTACTCACTAATTTTAGGGGATGAGATAAGTCATAGTACAGAAACTATGAGTGGAGTAAGTATCGTAGCTTCTGCCATATTAAAACTTGCATCGTTAAAATCAATCTTTGTATTTGCTACACATCTTCATCAGTTACCAGAAATCAAAGAGATAGAAATACTTAAAAATATCATTTGTTTACATTTGAGTGTTTTATACAATGAAGAGGATGATAAACTTATTTTTAATAGAAAACTTTCACACGGAAGTGGGAGTAGTATGTACGGTTTAGAGTTCGCAAAATCTCTGCATATGGACAAAGAGTTTTTAAGTGTGGCTAATAGTATCCGTAAAAGACTTACTGATGATTATGACACGATAGAAAGACTTAGTCAAAAGAAAACAAGCACTTATAACAAAGACTTGTATGTAACTTCTTGTGCAATATGTGGCGCAAAAGTAGACGATGTACATCACATCCAAGAGCAACATAAAGCTGATAAAGATGGGTTTATAGGTCATGTAAATCAAAATCATAAGTTTAATCTCATACCTCTATGTAAAAAACATCATAACTTAGTACATGAAGGTAAGATAAATATAAATGGATTTGTGACCACTTCTAAGGGATTAGAGTTGCATTATAGTAGTGTGGAATAATATTCTATAAAATGTTATTTTGTGACTCAAATTGTGACAATGTTAGGCTATAATAATTTATAAAACTATTATATATAAATAATTAAGGAAGATAACTATTTTGAATACTGAAAATAGAGAAGAACAAAGTATTGTAAATGAAGAAGATATAAAAACATATTATTTAAGTGTTAAACACAAACTAATTGATAGTATCGATACAAAATGTTTAGATTTAGGTAATGATTTTAAATCATTAAAAGTATATCTAAACAATAAAAAGAAAAATGAAATAATGACAGAAGATGGTAATCCAATAAAAATATCTTATGAAAGAAATAAAGAATTAATAAATGAATACAATGATAATGGAGCAAACATAAAAGGTAATATTGTAAATCATGAATGGGTTAAATTAAAAAATCATTATAAAAATCAAGGTGTTGGAAAAGCGCTTCATAAAAATGAAATGAAAATTTATGAAAAAAACTGTATAAAACAAATACAGATGGAAGCTGCTTGGGAAGGTCCTATAGTATGGAGCAGAAAACCTTTTTATTTTGAATATAAAGAAGATTGTGATGATTTATTTTTACGTGAATTATTTATGGAATATGTTGCAATTGTTTTTGATTTTAATAAAAATGAATCACTTTATGGTAAAATGGCACAATACACAGAATTCAAGAAAATACCAACAGAATACTTAAAACCTGAAAATGAAATAAGCTTTACCGATTGGATTAAAAAGACAAAATTACTTTCTCTTAGTATGGATATGTATAAAAATATAAAAGGAAAATGCAATGACTAAAAATACAAATGATCTAGCAAGCTTAAATGATAATTTTTACAGTCACAGTATTAAAATGTATATAGGTAGTTCAAACATAATGTGTTTTGAAGCATTAATAGAGTTGTCTTCTCCAAAAAATCTTATTATTAAAAATATACCAGTATTTGGGAAAGACTCTTTGTATACAGAACTTTTTTATAAAATAATCGATGGAAAAATTAAAGCGAAATATGTTGATAAAGAAAAAAAGACTTATAATATTAAGATAGATGAAGGTGATGCATTATCTAATTTTGAAAAATATATTGATCTACAAGCAAAATATTTTTCTACAAAGATTAAATTAGACGAAGTAGCTAATGTAAATCACTTTGGATTACGATTTGATGGTGCTCCATATAATCTAAAGTACAGCATACCAAGAAAAGTTGGTAAAAGATTTGAGCGAATTTCTGATTGTGTAATTAAAATTCTTGAAGATGAAACAGAGTCAGATGAATTTTATCTATCTGAGCCTATTGCCGCTAGCACGATGATTAGATATGCAAATCAAAAAATTGATAAATCAATTGAATCAATAGTTAATCAACTTTCAAATGACATTAAATTAAAAAAGATTGATTATAATCTTATAAAAAAAGATAATAAAGAATCTAAGATATATAGAAAGATAATAAATGCATTAAAACCATTAAATAGCATTGAAGAATTAGATATATTTGAAATACATGTAAATGATAAATTTTATTCTATAACAGACTTTAAGTTTTTAAAAAATATTGATACTAATTTATTTGACAAACCTATAAATAAAAAAGGTGTTAAACAAGGATTTGAACTTATTAATAATGGTTCGATAGGATCGCTAAAGTTAAAAATGAATGATGAAATAGTTAGACTTCATATAAAAATAGATAAAGAATCAAAAACGATGTTTAACCGAGCAAATAGAGAACCAATAGGTACAACATTTAAATTTAGAGCATTACAATGTACTACTGAAACTTATGATTGTCAGATGTTAAGAAAAGTTAACTAAAATAGTTAACTTTTCTAGTATTATATTAGTTTTTAGAAAGGTTCAATAACTACTCAATCATTTTCTTAATACTATCAGTATTTAATGGTTTACATAACACCTTACCTTAGGATATCATATGGAATTAAACGAAATAAAATTAAAAATGACAAAAGAAGAAAAAGAATTATATAATCAATTAGATGATGGTATTTGGGCAACAAAAGGCTCAAGATTTTTGACACATAAAAAATATAAGTCCATATTTAATTTTCTTAAATTATTTAATACATTATTTTCATTTGTTCTTATCTGTATTGGTATATATAAATTAAGTGGTATGTGTATTGCAGATAAATATATATTGCTTATTGATATTTTATCATTAATACTTGCAATTTATATTTTTACATCATCATTTTATTTGTATACTTTAGAGCAAAAGGTAAATATAATTTTTAATAATGCTACTGAATTATCAAAACTTCTTAGAGATTTAAAATTAATTAAAAAGGTAGAAGATTTACAAAAAATTTCAGATGATTATAATAAGCTTGAAAAAGAATTAAATCAAGATGCAATTGATTATAAAATGTGGTGTAATCAAGTCACTAATGGTAAACATAAAAATTCTTGTTTAAGTGGTCTTTATTATGATATTTTATGGCATTTTTATAGTAAATTTCCATTAATTATCTTTATGCTAATTTTACTAATAGCTTACTTCTCTACATCGATTACAACTTTTATAAAAAACTTTTAAGGAAAATATTTTGAATGATACACAAATAATTATTTATCAAAGTGAAGATGGACGAACTAAGATAGAAACACGACTTGAAAATGAAACTTTGTGGTTGAATCAATCTCAAATATCGGAAGTATTTCAAGTAGATAGATCGGGTATTACAAAACATATAAACAATATTTTTAAAGATGAAGAGTTAGATGAAAAAAGCAATGTGCAAAGTTTGCACATTGGTGGTTCTGATAAACCTGTGAAGTTTTATAATCTGGAACTTATTATTGCTGTTGGATATAGGGTAAGGTCAAAGCAAGGTATTCAATTTAGAAATTGGGCTACTTCTATTTTAAAAGAGTATATGGTAAAGGGCTTTACTATGAACGATGATCTTTTAAGAGAAGCTGGCGGTGGAGTATATTTTGATGAGTTACTTGCTCGTATTAGAGATATTCGTTCAAGTGAAAAGGTATTTTATAGAAAAATATTAAATATTTATGAAACAAGTGTTGATTATGATTCTAAATCTGAAACATCACAAGAGTTTTTTAAAACAATTCAAAATAAAATGCACTTTGCTTTACATGGCTACACTGCTGCTGAAATCATATTTGAAAGAGTAGATTCAAATGAATTAAATATGGGATTGACTACATTTAAAGGTAATAAGCCAAATAAACAAGAAATACAAGTTGCTAAAAACTATTTAGATGAAAACGAATTAAATATTTTAAATAGAATAGTTACTGCATATCTAGAATTTGCAGAACTTCAAGCTTTAAATAGAAAACCAATGTATATGAAAGATTGGATTATAAAACTTGATAACTTTTTACAAATGACTGATAATGATGTGTTAAAAAATAAAGGGACGAAGAGTCATATTGAAGCTATAAGTAAAGCAAAAGAAGAATATGAAAAATATAAAGAAAAAATAAAAGATGAATTAACTAGAGTAGAAAAAGATTTTGTGAATTCAATAGAAAATACTCATAAAGTTTTAAAGAAATAATTGTTATGTAATTTTAGGATCGGAAGTGGAGTATAACACCACTTCTGATATATTATTTAGAAAGTTTAACCAACTGCTCTATCATTTTTTTAGCACTATCATCATTTAATGGTTTTTGATAAGTAGTTAGAATTTCTCTAGCTAGGATATTTGCTCCAAGGTGTTGATACATGATTCTCATAGCTTGAAGACCTTTTTCTCCACCACCGCCACTGTGTGTAGCAAGTCCTATGATTTTTTCGTTAAAAGCATCTCTCCAGCTATCAGTTGATCTTGATGTCCAAGCCATTGCGTTGTTTAAAACTGGAGGCATTACACCATTGTACTCTGGAGCTACGATGATAAAAGCTTTTAAAGATAAAATTTTTTCTGCTAAGTCTTTTGCAACTTCAGGGATGCCATTATTTTCTTCTTCTACTGTACTATATAATGGTAAGTTTAAATCTACTAGATTTATCACAGTTGTTTCTACGTTTAGTTCACTTGCTAACTCTTCAAGTTTACTTCCAAGTTTTCTATTGTTTCCTGCACTTGAAACTAAAATTCCTATTGTTGACATGTCAATCCTTTTTTATAATTGTTTTATTTAATAATGGAAGAGTGTTTAATAATTCTTCACAGTATGTATATTGTTCTAAAGATTGTAGCCAATCTTGGTTTAATGCACTTACTCCATGCTTAGCTCCCAGCACCATTCCAATAGCAATTGCTCTTGAAGCATTATCTCCACCTATCATAGCATTTGCTATAAGGGCTTTGTTTAAGGCATCTTTGTCATTAGAATATTTAAGTATGATATAAATAGAACCAGGAAGTGTTCCTTCTGTTGGACTTGCTTTTCCTACACATATAGGTTCACTTCTTCCTACATCCCAAAGTCTTGCCATAGATGTGAGTGCTAAGTCATCTGAAAATTTTTCTTTATGTAAAGATGAATTCTCATCTGCCTCTTCTTCTACTTTAGCAATCGCAATTTTTACCTTATCTTGAATAAACTGGCTACTTTTAACAGCTGTTTGTTCTATAGCATCTTTAATATCCACCCCATTTAAAACTTTAAAAGCGACACGAGCGAAAAACTCTCCACCATCTAAAGCTTCTGCATTTCTGTGTGTAAACATTACTTCTCTTGAAAAGTGTGCGATGCTTTCTTCATCTTCAAAACAAGCATAAGCTGATAAGTGTCGTATCGCCATAGCGTTCGAGAATCCACCCACTTGTGATAGAGGTACATTTTGTTTAAGTTGGGAGTATGTCTCTTTTGTCATTGTACATATCCATGAACCCCAGCTATTTTCAAATCTATCCATCCAGTGTGGAATAAGACTTTCAAGAGTAAATACTTCATTTTGTTTAGCAAGTTTGGCTAAATGTTCTAAAACTAAAATATTATAATCACCATAATCAGTTGTACCACCAGCTTTTTTACCAGGATGATAGTTGCGTTCTCCCCAACCAATACCATGAGTCTGTCCACCCATCATTTCACCTGGTCCCATAAACTTTTCTATATTTTTATCGCCATAAGCTTTATATATTTTTTTGGCATCATATTCATAATGAGAGCCTAAACACAAGGCATCTCCAACGATAGCTGAATAAAATATACCTTTTATTTTGTCTTGTTTTGTAATTGTATCCATTTGATAGCCTTAATTTTTTAAGATTTTAGCAAAAAGAGATTTGTAAGAGTTATAGTTTTTTTGTTTAGTTTTTATATATAAGATTATATATATTTATCTTTGTTATTATCACTCTATGAATAATAATTTACAGATGGTATATACTTACCACAACGAAACAAAACACGCACCCTCACGTTATGCACGATCTTTAGGATATATGGACTGGGCTACACAGCCTGATCCATATAGAAGTTATATAGGAGCACCGCAAATAAAACTTCCATTATCCTTTGAACATAATACTATAGCCTATAAAGATATTTTTGATGTTGATAAAATAGATACTGCTCCCTTGTGTATAGAATCAATTAGTCAATTTTTCCAATTTTCACTTGGACTTGCTGCAGTAAAATCATATCAAGGTCAATCTTGGGCACTTAGATGTAATGCTTCAAGTGGAAATCTACAACCAAGTGAGTCGTATATTTTATCAAATGATATAGAAGGTATAGAAAATGGATTGTATCATTATGGGGTAAAAGATCATCATTTAGAACAAATAGCTACTGCTCAAGAAAAATTAGAAATACCAAAAGATTCTTTTGTTGTTGGACTTACTTCTATTGTTTGGAGAGAAGCTTGGAAATATGGGGAACGTTCTTGGCGATATACACAACTTGATTGTGGGCATGTATATAAAGCACTTGAAATCTCAGCCAAAATTTTAGGTTGGGATATCCAAATGATTAGTACAAATGATAAAGAGATCTCTTCTTTAATTGGATTAGATGATATTAAAAGATATGTACCAGAAGAAAGAGAACGAGCTGATATGCTTTTACTTGTGAGTAAAAGTAGTGAGGCTAAAGATGTTGATGTTCAAAGTTTGCGAAAAAGCTTACAAGATGAGTATTTCGGTGTAGCTAATGTTTTAAGTTCTTCTCGATATAACTGGGAAATATTAGAAAAAATTGAAGATGCAGTTGCTACGACTCATAGTAAGTTTGAACTAGTAAAAAGTGAAGATAATAGTTTACGAGAATGTGAATACGAATCAAAAGAGATAGTTTTAAAAAGACGATCTGCTCAAGTGATGAATAAAGATGATGCAAATATTTCAAAAATAGAATTTGAAAAGATACTTGCTAGTGTATCTTCTAAAGAAAACATACCTGTAAATTTAGTACTGTTTGTACATGATGTAGAGAACTTGCCTTCTGGATTGTACATTTTGTTGGGAGATAAAACTTCTAAAGATGATTTGCAGTCTTCTATGAAAGATATATTTTTATGGGAAAAAGTACAAAGTGAGGTTGATGATTTATATTTACTTCAAGGTGGAGACTTTAAACACATATCAAAAGTTATCTCTTGTGACCAAGATATAGCAGCGCATGGTGCGTTTTCATTAGGTATGTTAGTAGAGTTTGATAAACAGCTACAGACACATGGCGCGCATAGATATAAAGAGTTATATTGGAACTGTGGAGCTATAGGACAACAACTTTATTTGGAAGCAACTTCTTTAGATTTAAGTGCGACTGGAATAGGGTGTTTCTTAGATGATATTTTACATGATGTTGTTGGTTTAGAAAATAGTTTATACCAATCACTGTATCATTTTACAATTGGTCGAGGATTATTTGATAGTAGACTAACGAATGAGATACCTTATACAGATAGAGATTAACTCTTCATCTGTATAAATTGTTTTAGAATATTGTAGGGATATCTTTCTTCTCTACATATTGAACGCTTGTGATTACACCATTTTCAAGTTTGTAAACAGTTAATCTTTCTTCTTTTTTTAAAAATCTTTTTTCTTCTTCATCATAAATAAGTAAGATGTTATAGTTATATTTTTTCATTTTTGGTAATGCAAAAAATGAAGTAATAAGAGAAGGCATACCTGAAATATCTGCTATAAAAACAGTATTGTTAGCTTCTAAGAAACCTTTTTCTTTTGTACTTAAAAATTCATTTATACCAGCAGAAGTGTCTTTTTCAAATGAAACTATCATAGTTTTAACATCACTATTTACAGTATGTGTCTTTTCAAATTGGTCAGCTAACTCGAAGCTACCTATATTACTGTTTACGTTAAAGCTATTTGAAAATAGTGCAGTTGTTAACATCGCTAGAAAGAATATTTTTTTGATCATTTATGTTCCTTTTTTTGTGTAATGATTTGTGGGCGCATTCTATCATTAGTTTCATTATAGATATTTTCCTTTATATATTAATATTATAAATTAATAACTACTTTATTTCTAGTAGTATTTTATTTTAAATTTAGAGCACTTGTTCTATACTTTAGAACAAATGTTCTAAAAGGATTTTTTTTGTCAAATAGAAAAAGAGAAATATTAGATGTTGCAATAAAATTATTTAATGAAAAAGGCTGTATAAATACTTCGACTAGACATATTGCAGATGATTTAGGAATTAGTGTTGGGAATTTATATTATTATTTCAAAAATAAAGAGGAAATAATAATTTATATATATCAAACTTTTATGGATGAAGTATCAACTCGTATAACTTTACTTAAAGATGATGATATTGCTTTTGATTATTATGAATTTTTAATAGATCAAATGGATTTTGAACTTAATTATAGATTTATTAGATTAGAAATGAATAATATAATTTCTAAATATCCTAGCGTAAAAGAAGCTTTTCAAAAGGGTATTCAAATAAAATTGAAACAAATGAAGAATCTATTTTTACATCAAATTAAGTATGGATATATAAAAGAAATTGAAGATATAGAACTAGAATTTATTATCTCAAATAGTTGGATAATTATAACACAATGGGAAATATTCTGGATTATAAATAATATTAAAGATGAAAGAGTTCGACGTGAAAAAGGGGTATTAAATCTTTTATATTTTATGAAACCTTATTTGACAACAAAAGGTCTAGAAAATTCCAATCTTTTAACTTCCATAAAATATCTTGAAAAGGGGACTAAATGAAAATTAAGAGTATCTTATTTGTGCTGATGATTTTAAATAGTGTTTTATTTTCACAAAATTATAGTTTGGAAATAGTAACAGATGAAGCATCAAAGAATTATATTGATTTGATAAAGAAAGAAACAAAATCTATGTTTCCTAGTGATGATAATATTATTTTTAATCTAAAAATATGTGATCAAAATTGTTATGATTTTAGCAAAAATAAAAGAAAGGTTTTTCTTTTAAAAAATAGTGCAAAATATAAGGAAAAAGAAAATAATTATATTGTCTCATATAATTCTATTTTTACAATATATGATGAAAATAAAATCATAAGAATGACAGCATTAGCTATTTATGAATTTTTAAAAGAAAATAAGTCAAATTCAGTTTATATAAAAAATGAAGAATTTACTTTAACGTCTCGAATAGAAGAAAATAAAAGTAAAAAGATTTTAGATTTACAAAAAGTATTTAAACTAGCAAAAGAAAACAACATAATTATAAAACAAAATTTAAATACTATAAAAATAGATGATTTAGATATCAATATAGCAAAAAGTTCATATAAACCAAAGATTGATGTTTTTTCAAATTATACACTTATAGATGATGATAGAGCAAAGTATAGTTCTGGTTTATATTCTGAAGGAACTTTAAATGCAGGCTTAACTTTAAGCCAATTAATTTATTCAAATAAAGTTTTACAAAATATCAAAATAAAAAAACTATTATCAAAATCAACACAAGATGAAGTTAATTCATTAAATGATGAAATAATGTATAAAGTTACGCTCGTATATTTAAATATTATAAAAGCAAAAAAAACAAATGAAATAATAAGAATAAATCAAAATTTTATCAATACAAATTTAATATTTGCAAAACAAAGAGTAGAAATAGGTGTTCAAGATAGAAGTGATATATTAAGATGGGAAAGTGAACTTGCAAATATAGGTATGAATTTAGCAAATGTAAAACAAAAACTAAATTCACTAAAAATTGAATTGGCAAATTTACTTCAAATAAAAAATGATTTCGATATTTATGAGTATGGGATGAATTCAACTTTATTTAAACTTACTAACCAAGATGCAATCAAATTAATTGAAAATAAAAAAGTTCAAGCAAACTTTTTCAATAATATAATTAATACTCATTCAAATTTAAAACAATTGCAAACATTAGAAGAGATAAAAAAAGAAGAATTACAAATGAACAAAAGTTCAAGATACATGCCAACAGTAGCTTTTCAAGGAAGTGCAACAAAGATTTTAGATAGAGATGGTGAAGGGAAAGATGTATCTAGAGCTTGGGATGATAAAGAATATCAAGCAACACTTAATATTAATATTCCTTTATATGAAGGTGGGATTAAATCAACAAAAATACAAAAAAATAAAATAGAACTTATTAATTTAAAACTTCAATATAAACATATAAAAAATTTAATTGTTGAAAATATTAAAAAAAACTTTGGGTCACTCAAACGTTCATATGAAAAAATACAGTTTGCAAAAATATCAGAAGAAGCTTCTCGAAAAAACTTTGAACTTATTCAAGATAAATATAAAAATGGAAAAGAAAATATTATTACATTATTAGATGCCCAAGATGAATATATTATCTCAAAATTAAATTTAAATATTTCAACTATTGAATATTTAAGTGATTTATCTTCAATATATTTCTTTAGTGGAAATATAGATATTTTAATAGATCCAAAGAAAAAAATCGAAGTTGAAAAAAATATGTTAAATATATTAAAAGGTCGTAAAAATGATGAAAATTAATAAAATCCTATTTGTAAGAAAATATATAATAGTTTTATGTATGATAGCGTTATTGACAGCTTGTACAAAAGAAGAAAAAATTGAAGAAAAAGTAGAATCACAAAAAATAGTTTTTGCAGTTGTACCAAAACAAAAATTTGAAAATCAAAGTAGAGTGTTTAGTGCAAGTGCTTCTTCAAATAATCAAATTAAACTGAGTTTTAAAGTTCAAGGAAATATAACAAATTTAAAACTAAATGTTGGTGATGAAGTTAAAAAAGGTGCTTTACTTGCAAAGTTAGATTCTGAACCATATGAATTAAGAGTATCCCAAGCAAGGTATTCGTTAAGTGAAGCAAATGCATCTTTACAAAATGCAAAAAGTAGTTATGAAAGAACAAAAAAATTATATATAAATCAAAATGCAAGTGTTAGTGATATTGACAATTCAAAGGCTTCGTATAACGCCGCCTCAGCAAAAGTTCAAAATATCACAAAAGAACTTGAGTATTTAAAATTACAATTATCTTATACTAAATTATATGCACCCCAAGATGGATATATCTCATTAAAGTATGTTCAAGAGAATGAAAATATTTCTAGTGGAACCCCTATTGTTCTTATTAGTGATAAAGTTGTTGATGAAGTAAAAGTACAAGTTCCAGAAAGTTATATAAATAAGATTCATGAAAATGACAGTGCTGAAGTTATTTTTGATTCTTTAGATAAAAATAAGATTTTTAAAGCAAAAATAACTGAAGTTTCTAAGTTTGCTTCTAAAAATAATAAAACTTATCATGTAGTTGTAAAGCTACAAAATAGCTCGTCGCAAATTAGATCTGGTATGTCTGCAAATGTATTTTTTAAAAGTTTAGATAAGTTGGAAAATAAAATATTATATGTACCATCCAATTCTGTATTAAATGAGAAAGATACTTATTTTGTTTATATATTAAAAGAAAAAGAAAATTCTTATATAGTTCAAAAACAAAATGTAAAAATAGGGGCATTAAGAAAAAAAGGTTATGAAATTTTAAGTGGATTAGAAAATGATGCCTTAGTTCTAAAAGCTGGAATGAGTGAAGTATATGAAAATATGGAAGTTCAAATTGGAAATTTAAAAGATATAGGAAAATAAAATGAATATTACAAAATTTGCTTTAGAACGTAGTGTTGTTACTGCTGTTTTTTGTGTTATATTGTTAATATATGGGTTTATATCTTTTATGGATTTACCTCGTGCAAAAGACCCCGGTTTTATTATTCGTACTGCAACAGTTGTTACTTATTTTCCAGGTGCAAGTGCAAAAAGAGTAGAGCAATTAGTAACGCAAAGTTTGGAAAAAGGTATTCAAGAGATGCCTGAGATTGATAATATTAAATCAACTTCAAAAAATGGTGTTTCAATTATTTTTGTAAATGTATTAGAAAAATATAAAGAGATGCGACCTATTTGGGATTCTTTACGGCGTAAAGTAGAAAAGAGTGCAAGAGATTTACCAGAAGGCACTTCTGAACCTGTAGTAAACGATGAATTTGGTGATGTATATGGAACGATGATTTCTATTTCAAGTGATGGATTATCTCCTAAAGAGTTAGAAGATATTGCAGATGATGCAAAAGATATTTTCTTAAGGTTAGATGATGTAGCAAAAATTGATATTCTTGGAGTACAACCTCAAAGAGTTTATGTAGAATTTGATAATTCAAAACTTGCAAATTTAAATTTAAGTGTCTCTTATTTGAAAAATATTTTAGAAAATAAGAATATTGTACTTTCAGGTGGGAATATAAAAGTTGATTCAAGTAGATTGTCCATAGAGCCATCTGGAAATTATGAAAATAGAGAACAAATTGAAAATACAATTATTCCTATTAGTACTGGTGAGCATATATATCTAAAAGATATAGCAGATATTAAATATGAATATAAAAACCCTAGTTCTTTTATAGTTCACAAAAATGCAAAACAAAGTCTTATATTAGCAATCTCTATGGTAAAAGATGGTGATATTATCTCTTTAGGGGAAGAAATTGATTTATTAACAGCAAAAATCCAAAATAAATTGCCTTTAGGTGTAAAACTTGAAAAAGTATTTAATGAACCAAATGTTGTAAAAAGGATTATTGATAATTTTGTTAATAATTTACTTCAGGCCATTGCTTTGGTTGTTGTTGTTATGCTTTTTACACTTGGTTTACGAACTGGTCTTATTGTTGCAGTGTTAATTCCTATGTCAGTTTTAACTTCTTTTATTGTTATGTCATTTTTTGATATTTGGTTAGATCAAATTTCTTTAGCGGCACTTATCATCTCACTAGGGCTCTTGGTTGATAGTGCTATAGTTATGAGTGAATCTATTATGGTACTTATGCAAAGGGGAAAAAGTGTGGTCGAAGCGTCACTTCAAAGTGCAAATGAACTTAAAATACCACTTTTAACATCGGCACTTACGACTGCAGCAGCATTTTTACCTATATTTTTAGCAAAGTCAACAACTGGTGAATATACAAATGCAATTTTTAAAGTTGTAACTATTACCCTTTTATCTTCTTGGGTTTTAGCGTTAACATTAACTCCTATATTAAGTAAATACTTTATGAAAAAAGATATGAAAAAAGATAAACACGAAGGTTTTATTTACATTTATTATAGAAAATTTTTAAGAATTTTATTATCAAATAGATTAGTTGTTTTGGTTTTTATTTTTATTGTATTTTTTGCTTCTTTAAAACTTTTAGATCAGGTACCTAAGAAGTTTTTTCCTCCATCAGATCAACCTACTTTTACGGTTGAAATAAGACTTCCTATTGGAACAGCTATTGAAACAACAAGAGATAATATTTTACAAATAGAAAATTATGTTAAAAATAAATATATGAATAAAGAGAAAAAAGTAGAAAACTTTGTATCTTTTATAGGTCAAAGTGCACCTAGATTTTGGTTAGCTTATGACCAAGAACTTGCTAGTGTAGAGTATGCTACTATTTTAATAAATTTAAAAGACCATAATGATTTAGAAAATATTAAAAATGATATCGAACTTTTTGCAAAATCAAATTTTCCAGATATGCAAGTTACCGCAAAACCTTTAAGTAACGGACCTCCTGTTAAAAAACCCATTGAAATAAGATTAAGTGGAAAAAGTATTGATGAGTTATTTATTTTAGCGTCAAAAGTAAAACAAGAGTTAGGTAAGATTGAAGGTGTTCGAGATATCGTTGATGATTGGGGAATTAGAAATAAAAAACTTCTTGTTGATATTGATGAATCGAAAGCTTTAAAAGAAGGTATTTCAAATTTAGACATTGCAATTTCTTTACAAACTGCCCTAAGTGGTTTTGAAGTGACCACCTTTAGAAAAGGAGATAAATTAATACCAATTGTTTTACGCTCCAATGAAAATACAAAAGATGATTTAGATAGATTAGAATCTATAAATGTATATTCTCAAACAAGTGGAAAGAATATTCCTTTATCTCAAGTAGCATCTATCAAAACAGTTTATGAGGAATCAAAGATAATAAGACGTGA
The DNA here is from genome assembly GCA_028375605.1 of Arcobacteraceae bacterium. Classification (GTDB taxonomy): domain Bacteria; phylum Campylobacterota; class Campylobacteria; order Campylobacterales; family Arcobacteraceae; genus JAIOSF01. Next base: position 99,450 of record JAONGR010000001.1, on the reverse strand, counting down.
CAGACAAAAAACAGTTACTGTTGGTGCATATATGGAGGAAGGATATAATGCTTTAGCTACATTTGAAGCAATACAACCTTTTATGGATAAATTCGAGAAAAGTTTTTCTTTGGGATATCATTATGAGTTTGGTGGAGAGTATGAGGCTTCTGGAAAAGCAAATAAATCAATTGCTGTAAATCTTCCCATTGCTTTTATGGTGATTCTACTTTTAATGGTTACTCAATTTAACTCTATAAGAAAACCAATTATTATATTAACTACGATTCCTTTAGGAATGATTGGAGTTTCTATTGGATTATATATTACAGGTTCATATTTTGGGTTTATGACACTACTTGGGATAATTTCCTTGTCTGGTATTGTAATTAATAATGCAATTGTTTTATTGGAAAGGATAAAAATAGAGGAAATTGAAAATGGATTTTCAAAATATGAGGCAATCATTGAAGCAAGTATTAGTAGATTTCGTCCAATATTATTAACAACTATTACAACAATGTTTGGACTTGTACCTTTATGGCTTAGCGGAGGTGTTATGTGGGAACCTATGGCGATTGCTATTATTTTTGGTTTAATGTTTTCAACTATTTTGACCTTAGGTCTTGTTCCTGTTCTTTATTCTCTCTTTTTTGGAATAAAAAATAAAATATAATTTAATATAGAAGGAAAACGGATGTTAAAAAAGCTTTGGGTTCAAGTTATTATAGGTATGATTTCTGGTGTTATAGTTGGTTTACTTTTATCTCCCAATGCTTTTGCTCTTATTCCTAAAGATATTGCTTTTGGAATAGCTCCTTGGATTGCGCTTGCGGGAAATATTTTTTTAGCACTTATAAAAATGGTTGTTATACCTCTTGTTGTAACCTCAATAATATTAGGAATAACGAGTGCAGGAGATACAGAAACTCTGAAAAATTTAGGTACTAAAATTGCACCATACTTTATTTTTACAACTATTATTGCTGTTACCATAGGGATTTTATTGGCTTTTTTAATAAAACCAGGCGATTTTGTTTCAAGTGACATTATAGATACAATTGTAATAAATTCAACTACCGTTAAAGAGGTAAATATTATAAAAGATATATCTATTCCTGATATGATAGTTGGTTTAATTCCTGTTAATATCAGTCAGGCTGAATTAGATGGTAATATTTTGTTTTTTGTAATCTTGGCTATATTTATTGGAGTTGCTTTGATGTATATGGAAGAGGAAAATGCTAAACCCATAAAAGATTTATCTAAGTCATTACAGATTTTTTCAATGATAGTTGTAAAATGGGCGATGAAGTTAGCACCACTTGCTGTATTTGGTCTTTTATGTAGTATTACTATTAAAATCGGTTTTGATGCCATCTCTTCAATGTCTATGTATATTTTTACTGTTTTACTTGGATTATTATCTCTTTTAGGTTTTTATTTAATACTTGTATATTTTATAGGAAAAATAAATCCTTTAACTTTTTTATCACAAATAAAAGAAGTTCAACTTATGGCTTTTTCAACTTCAAGCTCAGCTGCAGTTATGCCTTTGTCTATTAAAACAGCGGAGGACAAGTTAAATATACCAACTCCTATTTCAAAGTTTGTTATACCACTAGGAGCTACGATTAATATGGATGGAACAGCATTATACCAAGTAATAGCAGCCATTTTTTTGACGCAACTTTTTGGGATAGATTTAAGTCTTGTTGATATTATTATTTTAGCACTTACTACTATTGGCGCATCAATAGGAGCTCCTAGTACTCCTGGTGTTGGAATAGTTATTCTAGCCACTATTTTGCAGGGTATTGGTGTTCCTGTTGAAGGGATAGCTTTGATATTAGGAGTAGATAGGATTTTAGATATGTGTAGAACCACAATCAATGTCACAGGAGATTTAACAGCCTCAATAGTGATGAATCATTTTGTTAAAAATTCTAACGATTCTCAGTAAAAAAGACTAGTCTCTTTTTAGAAATCGTGGATTATTACTATTAGAATCTAAAATACAATCTATTTGATACTCTACCATTTTATGAAAAGGTACAAGAAAATTATCTAAAGATTCTTGTGAAATATTTTCTATTTTATGTTTATTTAAAAGTTCAAGTATACATAATGTTGATTCTATAGTAGATAAACAGTATTCATTTGGTTGTGTTTTTATTTTATAAGCAGAAGATTTATCATGTACAAAACTGACCTTGGGTAAAGCACTTATATTTTTGCTTACAGCTAAAATTTTATTTGAACATGGCCAGGTAGAATCAATGATAAATATAACATTTGTTTTATTTTCCTGTTGAATCGTTTGATGATTTAATTTCACGCTATCATCTCCAGGATATAAAACATAACAAGAGTTGTTTTCATCATTTATGATACTATTTATTTCATCATCATTATTAAAGTCTATTCCTATATATATTTTTGAATTTGGCAAAGATTGGTGAGTAAATCTTCCTGTGTTATTTTTTGTTTTTTTAAACTCTTTTGGGTGCATGATGATTATAAATCGTGTATTTGTTTCTATTTTTTGAATATATTCACACATGCAACTTTTTTTAGGTCTGTAACACTCGTAGCATTTTTCTCTTATATCGTTTGATTCAAGTGATTTAGGCATTTTTTCTTTTAATATTATAGATATATATTGCAGTTATTATAGTTACACAAGCTAATGTTATAGTTACTATTAAAGAAAGATATTCTTTGATAAGTTCTTGATTTTCACCTATTACATAGCCTAGAGTTACCAGAATAATACTCCATACCAATGCCCCAAGTGATGTATAAAAAACAAATACTTTTAAATCCATTTTTGATAGTCCAGCTGGTATAGAGATGAGTTGCCGAATACCCGGTATTAATCGTCCTGAAAATGTAGAGATAGCTCCATGCTTTTTAAAAAAGTCTTCCATTTTATTTAAAGTAACTTCAGATATTAAAATATATTTACCATAGCGAAGTAGAAATCTTCTCCCTACATATAAAGCCCCAAAGTAATTTATCAAAGCTCCACCAATAGAACCCAATAATGAAGAGAATAGAATAAGTGAAATAACCATGTCTCCTTTTGATGCTAAGTAACCAGCAGGAACAAGAACTATTTCACTTGGAAAAGGGATAAATGAACTCTCTATTAGCATAAGAAGAAAAATCCCTAAGTATCCCATATCAAATATCTGGTCTGTAATAAATTGTGCTATTTCATGTATCATTATTAGTATCTTTATATTAATTTTGAAATGTGATTATAGACTAATGTTGATTAACTTCTAATTTAGATATAATGCGGTAAATACAAGGACATACACATGGCAAAAGGTAAAAAAACAATCATCAAAGAAATTAAAAGAATTTCAGATGATGTTGTATCTGTTAATGGTGCAGAATATATCATCATAGAAGATGAAAAAGATATAGAAACAGCAATCACTATGAAGATAACTTCACATGGTAATAGAATATTACGGTTTGAAGATACGAAAAAAATGGCTACTATTGATAGAAAAAGAGATATCAATATTGTAAAATATACTATTTTAGATAAACATAGAGCTTCAAGATTTAGAAAATCATTAGAACGAACTATACTTACGCAAGAAGATAAAAAAGCTATTATTGCAAATGCAAATTCTCATATAAAAGCCCGAGAAATAGTAGATAGTTATAAGAAAAAAGATGGTGTAAACTATGACAAACAATCAGGTTTTACTACATTTTATATTAGTGAAGAACAAGAATAAAAGGAATACATTGAAAAAAACATACCAATTAACAGCAACAAACAAAGAACCAGCCAGAGTAGTAGAAGCAATCAAAAATGAGATAAGAAAATATATCAAAAGAGAGAAAAGAAAAACATTACCAGAAGGTATGAATTTTTGGAATATGGACTGTAAGTTTGGACAAAATGATGCGGAGCCTGAAACTATTGCATTTCAAGATATTACAAAGTGTATTGATGAAGCCGTAGATGCAAACTGTAAAAGTATTTATTTAGAGCTACTTTCAAGTGCGATTAAAAAAGAACGAAAAGTAGAAGAGATTATTGCAGAAGATGAAAATGAAGTTATAGTTGAAGAAACTATTTCTGAAGAGACAATAGAAGAGAATACAAATATTGAGCCAAACGACAAAATCTAAGACTCTGCATAAGAGAAATCTTCATAATGAAAGATATGATTTCGAAGCACTTATAAAAAGTTCTGAAGAGTTATCTTCTTATGTAAAAAAGAATCAATATGGAGATTTATCTATTGATTTTTCATCAAATGAAGCAGTATTGGAACTCAATACTGCATTACTCAAACATTTTTACCAAATAGACTGGACAATACCTAAAAAGTATTTGTGTCCTCCTATTCCTGGACGTGTGGATTATATACATTATATTGCTGATTTATTAGCATCTAGTAATGCCAATGTTATGCCAAAAGGTAATAGTGTGAAAGCTTTAGATGTTGGAGTTGGTGCTAATTGTATTTATCCTATAGTTGGAAATAGAAGTTATGGATGGAAGTTTTTAGGAAGTGACATAGACAAAATATCTATTGAAAATTCAGAAAATATTATCTCTTCAAATGAACGATTAAAAGATAATATTCATATCGTCCTTCAAACATCAGATAATATTTTTAAAAATATTATAAAAGAAAATGATAGACTAGATTTTACTATGTGTAATCCTCCTTTTCATAAATCAAAAAAAGATGCCAAAGAGGGTACTAAAAGAAAACTACTAAATCTTTCAAAAGGAAAGAATAAAAAAGTATCTCTTAATTTTGGTGGTCAGCATAATGAACTTTGGTGTGATGGTGGAGAAGTAGAATTTATCTCAAAAATGATAAGAGAAAGTGTATCGTATAAAAAGAACTGTTTATGGTTTACCACTTTAGTATCAAAAAAAGATAATCTAGTTATGATATATAAAGAATTAAAAAAACAAAATCCAAAACAAATAGAAACTATTGAGATGTCACAAGGAAATAAACAAACAAGATTTGTTGCATGGACTTATTATACGAAAGTTGAACAAGAACAATGGTTTAAAAATAAGGAAAAACAAAATGAACAATAACCCAAATGATTTACTTCATGGACTTACATTAAAAACAATAGTAAATAAACTAGTAGAATTTTACGGATGGGAAGAGTTAGGGAAAAAGGTAAATATAAATTGCTTTAACTTTGACCCTTCAGTAAATTCAAGTTTAAAGTTTTTACGTAAGGAGTACTGGGCTAGAATAAAAGTGGAAAAATTATATATCAAAACTTTTTTAGCCGAAGAAGCATTAGCACTCAAGGAACAAGAGAAAGAAGAAAAATAAATTATTACTACATAAACACTAAACAAAAATTGTGTATGATAATATCACTTATAAAATAAAGGATGAAATATGAAAAAAATACTTATTATTTTAGCAATGATATTTTCAATTAATAATTTAAATGCAGTAGAGCTAGGACAAAAAGCTCCAAATTTTGAGGCTACCACCATAAGTGGAAAACAAGTTTCATTAGAACAGTTTAAAGGTAAAAAAGCTGTATGGTTAGTGTTTTGGGCTACGTGGTGTCCTTATTGTACAAAAGAGATTCCAGCTTTAAAAGAGTTACATAAAAAATATGGAGATAAGATTGAAATCTTAGCTATAAATATTGGCGTAAGAGATAGTGTGGAAAAATCTCAAGATTATAAATTTGAGCATGATTTACCATATGACATCATTTTTAGTAATGAAATTACACGTCAATATGAAGTACGAGGAACACCAACTCAAATAGTTATCGATGCGAAAGGTGTAGTTGCATTTAAAGGTACAAGAGTACCCAAAAATATAACAGACGAAAATATACAAGCTTTATTGGCTAAATAATATATCTTAAGGTGAGGTCTTTTGTTTAGACTTCATCATTATTACTCCCGCAAATCTTCCACAATGTTTATCTTTTCTATATGAGAAATAGGGTTCATTTGAACATTTTGTACAAATTTGTTCAGTAGTAATATTTGTTTCTTTTACTCCAACTTCTAGAAGTTGTTTTTTATTGATACCTTGAAGGTCAATGTTTCGTTCATTTACATATTCTTCACCAAATAAAGTTGCTGTTTGAGAAGCTAGTTTTTCCGATACTTCATAGCAACATTTTTCAATACTTGGTCCTAAAACTACTTCAATATCTTTTGGATTACAATGGTATATTTCAATCATTTTATTTACGGTGTTACCCGATATATTTTCAAATGTACCCGCACGACCAGCATGTGCTGCACCGATAACTTTTTTTGTATGGTCATAAAATAAAATAGGAATACAATCTGCTACCATAACCATAAGTGGTGTATCTATTTGATTTGTGATAAGGGCGTCACAAGTTTGAACATTAGTATCTGGTGATACAGTTTTGACAATATTGGAGTGGATTTGTTCCATGAATTTGAGGTTTGAATTATCAAATTTATACTTTTTTGCTAATGCATCACGTGCAAGATCAACACTATGGTCGTCTTCTGCCACGTGATAGGCAAGGTTATCATCTTCTATATTGGTAAAAATTGTAAGTATTTTATTTTTCATAAGCGTAAATCCCCTTTTATAATTAGTTTTTGATTATTTACTTTGTGCTATTAAAACATCCTCTATCATTTTGTCGAGGTCACCATCTAAAATTCCATCAACGTTACTATACCCTACATTACTTCTTGTATCTTTAATTTGTTGGTACGGTTGCATTACATAAGATCTAATTTGATGTCCCCATCCAATTTCACTTTTTGAGATACCTTGTTTTTCAGCAGCTAATTTTTCTAGTTCTAATTCATAAAGTCTCGACTTTAACATCTTCATAGCACTTGCTTTATTTTTATGCTGAGATCTATCATTTTGACATTGTACGACTATATTTGTTTCTATGTGAGTAAGTCTGATCGCTGATTCAGTTTTATTTACATGCTGTCCACCTGCACCTGAGGCTCTATATGTATCAATTCTAATATCTTTATCTTCTATTTCGATATCAATATTATCATCCACTTCAGGAGATACCATAACAGAAGCAAATGATGTATGTCTTTTTGCATTAGAGTCAAACGGTGAAATTCTTACAAGCCTATGTATTCCATTTTCTGTTTTGAGATATCCATAGGCATTGATTCCTGATATAATTATACTTACATCTTTGATTCCAACTTCATCTCCCGATTGATAATCTAAAATTTCTACTTTGAAACCTTTTCTCTCTGCCCATCTTAAATACATACGATAAAGCATATTTGCCCAGTCACAAGATTCAGTTCCACCAGCACCTGGATGGATAGAGACAATAGCATTACTGCCATCATCTGTACCACTGAGCATAACTTCAACTTCTGTTTGTTTAATAATCTCTTCTAAGTCAGCTGATTCACTATAAAGAGTTTCTATAGTCTCTTCATCTTTTTCCTCTGTCGCCATTTCATATAACTCACTAGCATCAACTAATGCTTCATTTGCTTTAAAGAATTTACTTTTTCGACCTAAAAGTCTATTTTTTTCTTGACCTATTTTAGTTGCGTTTTCTTGATTGCTCCAAAATTCTGGTTCTTGTTCTAATGTAGTTATTTCCTCTAAACGTTCATCTATTTTATCTGGTTTTAAAATAGATTCTATATTATTTAGTTTTTGATTTAATGATTTTAATAGTTGTGTGTATTCGTAATTATCCATAATATTATTATAGTGTATTAAAGCTAAATTGATTGTTTCGGTAAATCATATATCTATTATCACAAGCTAACGATGGCATATTGATATAGTGTTCCCCTTGGTATCCCTGATGAAAATGTCCTTCAATAATTAAATCTACTTTTGAAAGTGCATTATAGTTTTGTATTCTATTATGAACGAAACCCAAAAAGTTATTTTGTTTATGACAGATTTTTTTATGCATAAGCTTTTTTTCTACATATTGAGATAGAAAGTTATTCTTATCAATAAAATTTATAAATTTCATGAAATAATGATTTCTAATAATTGAAGTATAAAGATTGTATAAAAATGGAGTAAATATATCGCCATGAGCTAAGGCAATAAGTTTATCATCACTTTTTGCATATATTGGTTGGGTTTCTCTTGATATCACATTTATTTGAGGGAAGAGAGACTTTATATTAAAATCGTGATTACCTTCTAGGTAGATTATTTCATGTGTTTGTGAGAGTTCATTGATAATTGTAATTATACTATTATTGACAGTTTTAAAATAATCAATCTCTTCTGCTAAAAAATCGAAAATATCTCCCATTAAAAAGATTTGTTTTGATGAAAGTGTTCCCTTTTGAAGCATTAGCAAAATTTGATGTAATTGTGTTCTTTTAACGTTGTAATGGGCGTCTGCAACAAAGATTGCGTTATCTTGTATAATCATTAATATCCTATAAAATTGTATTTAGGATTATAATATAAACTTAATAAAAAAGCTTTTATAGAATATTTATAAAAACTACAATATAATGATGGAATAAATTCTCAATTAGAGTTAAAACAAAAGGACAAGATACATGGAAGGTAGATTATTTACATTCTTTGGTGCTATCGGTGGTCATGGTCAAGAGTGGATCATATTATCACATTTAGCATTAACAGTAGTTATCGTAATGTTAGTAGCAAGAGCAGCTACTAGAAAGATGGCATTAGTGCCAACAGGAACACAAAATATAATGGAAGCATACATTAAAGGTGTAGTTTCTATTGGTACAGACTCAATGGGTGAAAAAAATGCAAAGATTTTTATGCCACTTATTGCAACTTTAGGTTTCATTATATTTGTTGCAAATATGATGGGAATTATTCCAGGTTTTGAATCAGTTACAGGTAATATTAACTTCACTTTAGCATTAGCTGTTATCGTATTTACTTACTATGTTTACTTAGGATTTAAAGAAAATGGAGCTGGAAAATATTTAGGTCATATGATGGGTCCTGTACCTGCATTGGCACCTTTAATGTTTCCAATCGAAATTATTTCACATGTTTCAAGAATAGTATCTTTATCTTTTAGACTTTTTGGTTCTATTAAAGGTGATGATATGTTCTTAATGGTACTTCTTATGTTAGTACCTTGGATTGCACCACTTCCAGGATTTTTCTTCCTATTTGCATTTGGTATTTTACAAGCATTCATCTTCATGATGTTAACATACGTATATATATCAGGATCAGTAATGATGCATGAGGAGGAACATTAATAGAGACTCGACGTCTCTATTAAGTTCCGAGTGAGCATTACAAAATGATTCATTCAACAAAAAAGGAGGCTTTCAAAAAGCCTCCTTTTTTTATGTCTTATTTTATAACCGATCCAATTGAATTTGGTGATACTCCAATCGAATTTGAAAAGTCTCTTCGTAACACTTTAGATAATCACAATATTGATATAGTATGTTTTAGAGATAAAACATCTTTGAACAAAAAAGAACTAGCCCAAATATGTCTTAAAATATGTAGAGATTATAATATAAAAAAAGTATTGATAAATTCAGATATCGAACTTTGTAAAGAATTAGGTTTTGATGGTATACACTTAAATTCTTTACAGTTTGATTGTTTAGAAGAATTTAGTAACTCAAAACTATTTACGATTATTAGTTGTCATACAGAAGAAGAAGTTTCATTTTCTCAAAAATTTAGAACAGATGCGGTAACATATTCACCCATTTTTTATAAAGAAAAAAAAGGTGCTCCCAAAGGGATTCAGAATTTACAAAATATTGTACATAAATATCAAACACCTACTTTTTCAATATTTGCTTTGGGTGGAATAATCACAAATGACCATATAGAAGAAATTATAAAGAGCCATGCGAAGGGTTTTGCTTCAATTCGTTATTTTAAAATTTAACAGATATTTAGATAAAATGGTAGTATGATAAATAATAAAAAATTCACTATTTTAATTATTGATAATAATAAAGATTTTAATAATAAACTCTCATCTAAAATAGAAGAATATAAGTTCAAAACTGTACAAATATTTGAAGAAAGTGAAATCATAAACTGTATCAAAAGTTCTAATGTGATATTTGATTTGATATTATTAAATATCGATTTTGATGATACTACTTCTACTAAAATATTTGAATATATAACTGAACAAACAGTAAGTAAAGTTATACTTTTAAGTTCCGAAGATATAGGTGAAAAGAGAGAAGTGTATTTTTCTCAGGGGATATTAGATTATCATCTGACAAGTCAAAAAGTAAATCATATAGTTGATGATATTGTAGAAACAATATATTCATTGTATTCAAATAAAAAAGAAACGATTCTAATCATAGATAAATCAGAAGAATTACGCCAAAACTTAGAAAAGATACTTAAACAACGAAACTATAATGTTCTTAGTACTTGTTCTGCCAAGGATGGATTAGAACTACTCAAGGCAGATACTATCTCTTTACTTGTCTTGGATATGGAAATTACTGATATAAATGCATTAGACCTATTAGAAGGCTTGCGAGATATGTATATGTTCAATAAGTTTTCTGTTTTAGCTTTATCTGAGAATAAAAATCCATCTATCGTTAGAGATACTTTAAAAAGAGGTGCAAAAGATTTTCTTATGAAACCATATTTGTATGAAGAATTTTTATTAAAAATAGATATTTTAGTACATTCATCACGACAAAGAATTATTAATATAGAACAAAAACAAGAAATTGAAAATAATCTAAAACGTTTTAAGGAATTATTAGATTCATCAATTGGTGGAATGTTTATTTTTGAAAATAATATTTGCATAAATTGTAATAATGAAGCGGTTAATATCTTAGGGAAAGAATCAAAAGAAACAATCTTACAGAAACAAATATTTGATATTTTTACTGATATATCACAAAAGCATAAAGAAGAACTTTTAGAAGATACAGTAGATCATAATTTTGAAGACACGATTATTTCAGATGATGGTAGTGTGTATGATGTTCAGATTAAAGAGAGAAATATTCTTCTTGAAAATAAGATTTTAAAAATTATTGCTATTTTGGATATTACAGATGTCAAAAAACATGAAAAAGTACTTTCAGAACAAACAAAAATGGCTTCAATGGGTGAAATGATTGGTAATATAGCACACCAATGGAGACAACCCTTAACTGCAATTTCTGTTGCTGCTGGAGGGATTAAGATTGACTACGAACTTGATATTGTAAATAAAGATGATGTTATAGTAGAATTAGACAATATAGTAGAAAATACCAGTTTTTTAAGTACAACAATAGAAAGTTTTCAAAACTTTTTAAAAACAGATAAGCTTATTACTAAAGTAAATATTGAAGATACATGTAAAAAAACACTTGCAATTATTAATGCAAATTTAAAAGCACATAATATAAAAATATTACAAGAGTATTCGAGTATCAATCCCGTTATCAAGGGAATAGAAAATGAAGTAGTGCAAGTTTTTTTAAATATTATAAATAATGCTACAGATGTATTAAAAACATTAGATGTTAACTACCCTCGATATATTAAACTTTCAATTGTGAATAATGAAGAATATTTAATTGTCACTATTCATGATAATGGACAAGGGATACCTAAAGAAATATTAGCAAAAATATTTGATCCTTATTTTACTACAAAACATCAGTCTCAAGGTACTGGACTTGGATTGTTTATGACCCATAATATTTTAAAAAATATGGGTGCAAAAATAGATGTTATAAACAAAGATTTTATTATAGACAGTATTGATTACTATGGTGCTAGTTTTTCAATCTATTTTCCAATATATAAGTTATAATACTATCTCTTCAGGTGTATCTTTAAGTCTATCTCGAATTTCTAAAAAATCATCAATATTTTCTATAAATAAATCAACTAATTTAGGGTCTAGATGTTTCCCTTTCTCATTAGTAAGAAATTCAATTATTTCATGTAATGGCCATGCGTTTTTGTAACAACGATGACTACCTAAGGCATCAAATATATCAGCAATAGCTGTTATTCTACCGAAAATATGTATATCTTCACCCTTTTTATTATTAGGATAACCTGTACCATTATATTTTTCATGATGCTCATGTGCGATAATTGCAGCCGCACTTAAAATATCACGTTTAGAGTTTTTTAACATATCATAACCTAATCGTGCATGGGTTTTCATTATTTCAAATTCATCAGTTGTGAGCTTTGCAGGTTTTTTAAGAATACTATCTGGAATAGCGATTTTTCCTATATCATGCATTGGCGATGCATTATAAATTAAATCACATTCCTCTTCCTTTAGTCCACTTAAACGTCCTAATAAACGAGAGTATTCAGCAACCCTTTTTACATGTAATCCTGTCTCTTTGGATCTGCTCTCTCCTATTTCTCCCATTGTTGATATAACATCTTTTTGTGTTGCAATTATCTCATCGGTTAATGTTTTGAGTTCTGTTATATCAGTTCGAATACAAAAAAAGTATTCTATAATCCCATCTTTATCTAGCATAGGTAAAATCACTGTTTGGGTAGTAAATGTTTCTCCACTTTTTGACAAATCACTATTTATTCCTTTATATATTGTTCCCTCTTTTATAACGGTAGTAATCTCATCATGAAATTCACTATTTGGATTTTTGCTATTGATAAAGTTTACAATAGGTTCTCCTATGAGTTCTTCCTTTGAATACTGAGATAAGTTACAATAATGTTCATTTGTATCTACAATATTTCCAAACATATCAAATTGGATTACTGCTTCGGCTTGGTCTATCATGTTTTTATATTGTTCTAAATAGTTAGATTTTTCCATTAACAGTTCTGTTTTTACATCAATATTTCTTGTTAGTTGGCTATTAAACTCTCGTTCATGAATCATAATTTCTTTAACTTCATTAATATGATTATTGATATAGTGGAGTATTTCACCTATTTCATCTTCATAAATTATCTCTATTTTTTCAATCTCTTCTTTATTATTGATAATGTAATTAAAAAAGTTTGACATACCAAATCGTAAAGATACTAGTGATTTTGTGATTGTTTGATTGAGGTGATATCCAAAAAACATAAAAAGAACGAGTAAAATACTAAGGAGTAAAATAAAAGTATGTAAAAGACTGTGTGTAGTATTTTTACTATTGAGATGTTTCGTTCTATTAGAGTATGTTTGTAAATTATTAAAATAGTTATTGATTTGGTTTTGGGATGTTTTCATCTGTGTTTCTTTGAGAAGTTGTGACTGGAAATCCTGAGAAATTTTTTGAATCATGTGTTGATTTTTTTGAAAACGTTCTTCTCTTTTATCAAAATAATTAAAAAGTAGTATTAAAGATAGTAACATTGAAATAATAATAACTATTGCACTAAAAGCAATAATTTTAATTTTTGCTTTAATGGAGTATTGTTTAAATAAATTCATAATATAATATTATACACTTATTTTAGTTATTATTACTCTTTTATGGAATTAAAAAGGTGCTTTTCCTGTCCAATCTCTTATTAGTTTTATCTCTTCTTTTGTAAGTTTTGCTTCTTTATGTAAGGAAACATAACTAGCCAAAGGCATTGCAGCATATACAGTTCTAAATATACCTTTTAGCTTTTTATCTTTTTCTTCTTCTGTATAGTTTTCCCATGTTGAAAAATTTAGCCATTGTCTTCCTAAATTAACATGCCGTTGAATATAAAATGAAGCGGGTGCTATAGAATTATACCAAGGTAGTTTTACCTCATTTGAGTGACAGTCATAACAAGAGCGCTTAAAAATAGTACTTAATTCAGAAGATACTTTTATTTCAAGATTTTTATCTGTTTTAGGGTTTTCTACTTTTGTCGGTATAAACTGTAATAATATTAAAATAATAAAAACTATATATAGGAAATTTTTCACGTATTAACCTTTTTAATTAAAAAATAATTCATAAGAACGTTTTGTATTTTGAGTTAGTTGATCTACTGATATATGTCTACTTTCTCGTTTTATCTCTTTCCCCTCAAAATAGACTAACACTGAAGGGATGGTAAAAATACTAAAGTGTGCAGCTATTTTTGGATGTTGAGTAGCATTGATAAAGTATTGCTCTATCTTGGGAAAATTAATTTCAAAAGAGGATTGTATTTTCGGTTTTAATGCTTGACAAACCCCACAGTTTTCTCCACTAAAATAAATGAGTATGGCTTCAGTTGTTTGTATCTTATTTTCTACTTCTTGAATAGTCATTAGAGTATCTTTACATTAAAATATATTTTGCAAGTGCAAGAAAACTAAAAAAGCCCATTATGTCAGTCACTGTTGTTAGTAATACAGTACTTCCAATTGCTGGATCTATATCCATTTTTTTTAATGCAAGAGGAATAATTGAACCAAAAAAACCAGCACAAAATAAAGTAATTACCATAGATAAGGCGATAACAAATCCTAGCATAATATTCTCAAACCAGACTGCCGCAATTACACCTAATATACTTGCAAATAAAAAGCCATTTAATAATGCAATTAAAACCTCTTTTTTAATAGCATCTTTTCCATTATCATCATCAATATCACCAAGTGCCAACTGTCTAACCATAACGGCAAGAGTTTGAGTACCAGCATTTCCACCCATTGAAGCAACTATTGGCATAAGAATTGCTAATGCAATGAACTCTTTAAGTGTTTCATCAAAGAGTCCAATAACAAGTGAGGCTAAAATGGCAGTTAATAGATTTATAAATAACCAAGAGGCTCTCTTTTTCCCTGTTTGGAAAAGTTCTTCTTCCTGTTCTGATTCATCATTTACCCCAGCTAATTGATACATTTGCTCTGTAGCACTTTGTTCTACAACATCTAAAATATCATCTGAAGTTATTCTTCCTAATAGTCTATTTTTATATCCAGTGACAGCTACAACTGAAAGATTATAACTCTCAAATTGTTTTACAACTTCATCTATATCATCATCTCCGACAACTGAAAATGGTTTATAACTATTTTCTACATCGCTTGTTAATATATCTTGATATGTTAATGTAAAATCATATGTTAGAAGGTCTTCTAACCCTATAGAACCAATTAGAATTTGACCATCATCTATAATAAAAACTTGATGTATATTTTCTATCTCATCATTTTTTTTCATTATTTTGAGTCTATTAACTGAGTCTTGAATTGTTTCTTTTTTATGAGCACTAAAAAGCTCAATTTGCATATATGCACCAGCTTCATTTTCATCATATTTCTTAAGCCAGTTAATATCATCTTGATCTTCTTGATCAAGAGAATTTAAAATATCTTTTGCTTTTTGTTCATCAATATCTTCAATATCTTGTATAATATCGGTTGCATCATCTGTTTCAAGCTCTTCTAAGGCTTGAGAAATTTGAGTATTTGATAATGATTTATATGCTTTGTCTCTTAATGATTCTGGAAGTTCAAGTAAAACTTCACCTAGTATTTCATCAGGTATTTTATGAAGAACTTCATAAAACTTTTCTCTATCTTTTTTACTTATTTTTTTTAGGCTATCGGCAATGTCGGAAGGATGAAATTCATCAAAGTTGTTTTGGATTGTATCCAGATCAATTTCAATATTTTTATTATCCATGCATAACCCCTTTAAATTTTGTAACTTAACTCAAATTTTTCTATTTTTAATGGCTTATTTCCATCAAGTTGATTTAATTCAGATTTGACTTTTTTAACAATCTTTAAGAAGTCTTTTCTTTTTTTACCACTTAGTTTTGTTTTCGTAACACTTATAACTCTTAAAGGATCAATAGCACGTCCATTTTTATATAATCCAAAGTGTAGATGTGGACCGGTACTTCGTCCTGTTGTTCCAACTCTACCTATGAATTGCCCTTGCTTTACGTATGAACCAACTTTAATTTTATTATTAAAACTATTAAGATGTGCATAAAGTGATCTAAGACCATTTTTATGACGTATCATAACTGTTTTTCCGTAACCACCTTTTCTGCCCTTGTGGATAATTTTTCCATCGGCAGTTGCATTAACTCTTCTTCCTGTTGGTGCAGCAAAATCAACACCAAGATGAGCACGGTATCTTTTTAAAATAGGATGGTATCTCTTAAGCGTAAATTTACTAGATATTCTTGTATATCTTAGCGGGGTTCTTAGTAAGAAACTTCCTAAACTTTTAGCTTCTTCATTATAATATCTTTTGTCATCTTGGTTTTGAAAAATATAGTAAAACTTATTTCTTACTTGTACTGAAGCACCTATTATTTCAGGTGTTCCAAAATATCTTCCCATTCTAATTTTTTGTTTGAATTTTATAGATACTAAATTATCTTTTCTTAATCGTGTAAAGTCTACAGATTTTCTAAATGCAATGATGAATTCATTTGCTAATGCTTTATTTCCTGTTGTATCAACGATATCTTGATATGGAGAATATTTAATTGGTATTGTAATAGTTTGCGTTATTTCTTGAAATTCGATTGGTATAATGTCTAGTATGAATTTAGATTCACTATCTTTAAAAATATGAATTTGCATTACATCACTAATAGGGATAAGTACTTGATCTACTTTTCCTTTTTCATCAACCAGCATTTGATACAGAACACCTGCATATATTTCACTACAGAGCTCTTTATCTGTTTTAGAAAGGTTAAAATATACATCTTGAGGAATTTTATGTTTTTCAAAAAAAGTTAATAGGCTTTCGCCTTTCCACCATACTTCTTCTTGTAGGCTAGATGCAAAATGTACTGTAAATGTTAAAATAAGGGATAATATAATTTTCAAATAAAACTCTTTTGTGTAATTTAAAGGCTATTATTATACAATTTCATATCTTAAACTATAGGCTATATAAATGAAGTATCTTTTATTATTTTTTTTAATCACAAATTCTCTTTATGCAATTCCCATTGATATTATTGAGTTATATCGAACAAAAGGTATTCATGCAGTTGAAAAAGAGATTGCAAATCAATTAAAAACAAAAACTTACTGGGACTACAACTTAAAAAACAAAGAAGTAATAAATGGATATTACGAATCGATTAGGTATTTAATGATTTGCCAAAAAGATTTAAAAGATATTAAATTATATGATACAAAGTCAAAATCAGAATTATTTAATTCAGATGTTTTTGTAGGAAAAGCAAAAGGTGATAAAAAGGTAGAAGGAGATTTAAAAACTCCAATTGGTGCCTATATGCTAACAAGAAGAATTACAAACGTTGATCCATTTTATGGACCTTTAGCTCTAACTACAAACTACCCAAATTTATATGATAAAAGTCAAGGGAAAACGGGGCATGGTATTTGGATTCATGGCTTACCACTTAATCAAGAAAGAGATGATTTTACTCAAGGATGTATAGCACTTGATAATACAAAAATTAAAGATTTAGATGAAACGATAAATATTGAAAATTCTGTTTTAGTTATCAGTGAACAAAAATTATCTACAGTATCTAAAGATGATATGAGTATTGTGTTATCAAGTATTTTTCAGTGGAGAGATGCGTGGTTAGAAAGTGATATAACAAGTTATTTATCTTTTTATGCTAAGGATTTTAAAAAATCTAATGGACAGTCTTTGCGTAAGTTCTCTAACTATAAAAAAAGAGTTTTTAATAAAAATGAAAAGAAAACAATTGAATTTTATAATATAAACATTATTCCTTATCCAAATGAATTAAATAAAAAGTTATTTAAGATAGTTATGGATGAAAAATATAAAACAAAAAATTATCAATATAATGGTAAAAAAGAACTTTATGTTGAGTTATTAGATAATAGGATTTCGATACTTACTGAGAGTTAAATTTTACTTTTATTAATAAATTGTTTCGTGCAGTTACAAATTATAAATAGAAGAAAAACTTATAAAAAAGCACTTGCTTCTTTCTCTTATTTAATATAATATATAAATAATTTAAATATTAGTATAAAGGAAAGTTATGGGGTTTAAGATTATAAAATGGTTATTTTGGTTAGTGGTTGCATTAGTATTATTTAATGCAATTATAAATACAGCAAAACATGATTGTGAGTGTAATAAAGAGCATATTAAAGTGCCTATTAAAGATGAAGATTTATCACATGAAGAAGTGATATCGATTAAAAAAGAAGATCTCATCACACAACAACGAAAAAATTTAGCAGTAAACACTGAGGGAAAAGGCTACGGACCACAATCTCCTAGAGATATTGACTCAAAGAGTGGAGTAAATGATAGAGTATTTGTAGAAGCACCATCTTATGAAAAAATGAATCTTTGTAATATACATTTTCATAAAAATGCAGAGCATAAAGGCGGAGAATTTACTACATATGCAGGAAATGGTGATGGACATGGTTATTTAAGTGGATATAAATATGATGGTACATTAACAGATTCAGAATTACTTGTACCTAAAAAAGAAATTTGTCCAAGTTCACATGGTGCATTAAGCTCAGGTGATACGATAGAAGTACATTATGTGCATTCAACAGCAAATGTAAATCCTGGACCAACATTAGGTTCTTGCTTAAGTGAATCTATTAAAAATCCTCAATTACGAGTTGAGACACAAGTATATGTACTGGTGAATGATGAGAAAGCACTTGATTTTAATGAACTTACGAAACATGGTGTAAAAGATGGCTTTAATCAAGCTTTAAATATACCAAATAATACAGGAACACCAGTTCAATATGCTGGATCAACTACTGGCCCTAGTTATAATGAAAAAGGTTCTCCTTTTCAAGTATCTTGGAGTGTTAGACCAAAAGTAGCTAAAGTAAATATTAATACAGTAGGAGAATGGTGTAAGGGAAATACATTTAAAGAAGATCATGCACATGGTGTAAGAAATTTAGTAACAAATCCAAAGTTACTTTCTCCTTTTAAATAAAAATC
The DNA here is from genome assembly GCA_028375605.1 of Arcobacteraceae bacterium. Classification (GTDB taxonomy): domain Bacteria; phylum Campylobacterota; class Campylobacteria; order Campylobacterales; family Arcobacteraceae; genus JAIOSF01. Next base: position 80,633 of record JAONGR010000001.1, on the reverse strand, counting down.
TGAAGAGGGTAATAAAATATTTGCCCTTTTCTATTAAATCAATATATTAAATATATACGACATTTTTCTTACACCACTGTGTTAATATTTCAAAGTAAACCTTTTTAGAAAAAAACCTTATATAATAAGGAAATTTAAAAAAAATTACTATTTACATAAAGAAAGTAGAGGAGGGGTAAAATGTTTTATAATATTTTTGTATTATCGTTAATATTGTCACTAAATGCCCACGCTTTATGGGATGAGAAAGAGATGAATTACTATAAAAATAAATATATGAATGATATTACTTTTAAAGTTCCTAAAGAAGTAAATAATGTTTTTTTTGTAAGTGAAGAAACTAAAAAACTATTTACTCGAAGATACGGAAATAATGCTCTTAAAAGATTGAATTATATAGATAAAACTATTCAAGATTTAGCAGATGCTCCTTTACATAAAAAACTTGTAACTATTAATAAGTTAGTAAATAGATTAAATTTTATGACGGATATCAAACAATGGGGAAGAAAAAATTATTGGGCTACACCTTTAGAAGTAATCGGTACAAATCACGGTGATACAGAAGATTTATCATTATTAAAATATGTACTTATGGTTAAAGTCGGAATTGACCCCAATGATATACAGCTTATTAAAAAAGATATTCCATTCATTGGGAAAAAAGAAAAACATAAAGAAAATATAGGATTATTCTTTTTTACAAAAAAACATATCAATCCATTTGTAATCGATTATCAGTTTAAAAAAGGAAAAATATATAAATATAAAGATCAATTTAAATTTGAATATATTAAACTTTCTCAAAATAAACAATGGGATGTATTATTTAAAAAAAATTTAACTAGTAATGATGTTGATGGTGTAACAAATTTTATCGCTGAAAAAGATACTTTAAAAACTGTAAGAGAAATTGATGTTTTTTATTAAAGGATAAATATTATTATTTAATAAATATTATCTTTAATTTATTTGTTAATATATATTTTAAGTCCATTACAAGATAAAGAGAGTAAAATTGTTTCATAATTAATATAAGGAAATATCAATGCTAGATTTTGCAATTATCGGTGGAGGACCTGCTGGATTAACAGCTGGACTATATGCTACAAGAGGTGGTTTAAATAATGTAACTATGTTTGAAATGGGTATGCCTGGTGGGCAAATCACTCAAAGTAGCGAAATAGAAAACTATCCAGGACAACTTGAAGTAGTTACAGGAATGGAACTTATGGATAAATGGCCAGAACAATGTAAAAGATTTGGTCTTAAGCATGAGATGGCAGAAGTAAAACAAGTAACAAAATCTGGTGAAATATTTACTATTACACTTGGTGATGGTACAAGTCAAGAAGCAAAATCTGTTTTAATAGCAACTGGTAGTGTACCAAAACCAGCCGGTATCAAAGGTGAAAGAGAATTTTTTGGTAAAGGTGTAAGTACTTGTGCTACTTGTGATGGATTTTTTTACAAAGGTAAAGATGTTGTTGTTTTAGGTGGTGGAGATACTGCTGTTGAAGAAGCAATCTTTTTAGCTAACATTTGTAAAACTGTTTATGTTGTACATAGAAGAGATGAGTTTAAAGCAAGTCCACATGAAGTAGAAAAACTAGATAAATTTGATAACATCGTAAAAGTTATGAATCATACAACTGAAGAGATCATTGGTGATGCTATGGGTGTAACTGGTGTTATTGTAAAAGATAAAACTACAGGGGAGCTTAAAACTTTAGATGGTTTAGGTTGTTTTGTATTTGTAGGTCGAAATATTTTGAATGATACATTAAAACAAGAAGATGGATCATTTTTATGTGATACAAATGAAGCTGGTGAAGTTATCGTAAATCTTAAAATGGAAACATCAGTTCCAGGACTATTTGCTGGTGGTGATATCAGAATCGATGCTCCTAAGCAAGTTGTATGTGCAGCTGGCGATGGTGCAGTGGCAGGAATAGGTGCTATCTCATACCTTCAATAAGAAGTTTAAATAGACAACAAAAAAGGGGAAGAGTTTAACTCTTTCCTTTTTTTATGCATAATTTTTAATCTATAAACTTATCTCACAATCATTACACTATTATCATATAAACTTCTTCATATAAAAAGAAGGATATGAAATGAAAATAAAAAATACACTCTTAGCTGGATTAATATTATTAGGTGTACAAAGTGCAAATGCCTCTTCAAAGTACAATAGTGAATATGTAAATGTAATTAGTTCCAATCCAATATATAAAACTGTAAATATCAGAGTCCCTTATGAAGAAGTTATATCTAAAGAATATACAAGAAAAGTACCTTGTGGACATAATTATGAAAGAGAAGATAGAAACTCTATTGGTTTAGATACAATAGTTGGAATGGGATTAGGTGTAGCTGTAGGAAATCAATTTGGTAAAGGAGAGGGACGAAAAGTTGCTAAAGTTGTGGGTGCTTTATTGGGTGCAGGAATAGCAAATAATCATAGAGGTAGTTCATACCAAACACAATATTGTAATGAAACGGGATATAGAGATGAAGTAATCACAAGATATGACTATAGAAGTGAAAGAAAACTACAAGGGTACGAAAATGTATTTAGATATAAGGGACAAAAATATACAAAAATAACTAATCGTCCTCAAAAAAGAATTAAAGTTAAAACATCAATATCTTTTTAAATAAGAAGATGGATCATTTGTATGTTATAATAATATAAAACTTAGGATTAATATGTTGAAATTAAAATCATTGCTATTTATAGCAAGTATCTCAGTTATAATACTTTCATTGAGTGGTTGTGGTGTATCTTCCAAATATGGTCTACCTTCAAAAGCTACAGAAAGTAAGATTATAAATAGCGAAAAGTTAGCATATGTTATTTTTGGGGCTGAAGAAATAGGGGCTACCCGAACAAATCCTATATTTGAGTATTTTCCAGAGAGTGAGACATTTAAATTTGTTACAATTTTAACTAGTAATCAAAAGTATATTTATCCTATTACTCCGGGTACACATTATTTTTATTCAATTGGTGGAGCTACTTACGATTTTCTCAAGGTTGAAGCTATTGAAGGGTATAAATACTTTACAAATTTAGATGTAATTTTTTGGACTTGGAGGTTAACGACACCAATCGTATTCGAACCTACAAAAGATATTGAGTTGATTAAAGTAATTAATAGTAGGATATTAATTGAGAATAAACCATTATCAAAAAAATGGTTTGATATTCGAAAAAATAACTTGGATTTTAAAGCAAAAGTAAAGGATCGTTTTGAGGATTGGAAAGAAGATGATATGAAAGATAAAACACTTTATATTGAAGATGGGTTTCCCATTAAATAATTGTTTTCTTTGTATTTGCTATTATCTTATGATTTAATATTATAGGTTCTATAATCTTTTTATAATATTAAAAAAGAGAAAGAGTTTTAACTCTTCCCCTTTAGGATAGCTAGCATAAAAAGAAAATTATTTCTTTTTAACTGCCTTAGCATTTGGAAGGTCGGTAATAACCCCATCAAATATTTCAGCTGCCATACCTACAGACTCGTGTAGAGTAGGGTGAGCATGAATAGTAAGTGCGATATCTTCCGCATCACAATCCATCTCTAAAGCTAGCGAAATTTCACCAAGTAATTCACCCGCATTATCTCCAACTAAAGCTCCACCGATTAACTGATGTGTATCTTTATCAAAAATAAGTTTAGTCATACCGTCTTTAGAAACATCAGCAGCTAAAGCTCGTCCTGAAGCAGACCAAGGAAATGATGCTACTTCATAGTTGATACCAGCTTCTTTTGCTTCGATTTCACTCATACCAGCAGTTGCAATTTCAGGGAATGTATAAGCAATACCTGGAATTTGTTTTGGTTCAAAATATACTTTGTGACCAGCTATTACTTCAGCAGCAACATGACCTTCATGTACAGCTTTATGAGCTAACATAGGACCAGTAATAATATCACCAATAGCAAATATATGAGGAACATTTGTTCTTAGTTGATTGTCAGTTGCAATCATACCTTTTTCATTTACATTTACACCCGCTTTATCTAAACCAAGATTTAGACCATTTGGAGTTCTACCCATTGCTACTAAAACAGCATCATACATTTGAGGTTCTGGTGCATTATCACCTTTGAATTCTACGTAAATACCATCAGCTTTAGGGATAATAGCTTGAGTTTGAGTTTTGAACATAAAGTTAAATCTCTTCTCATTTGATTTTGTATAAATTTTTACTATATCTTTATCAGTACCAGTCATAACTTGATTTCCACGAATAACTACATCTACTTTAGAACCAAGTTTTTCGTATACTGTACCCATTTCAAGTCCAATAATACCACCACCCATTACAAGTAGTCTTTTTGGTACTTCTTTCATCTCTAAGGCATTTGTAGAATCCCAAATTCGAGGATCTTCATGTGGAATGAATCCCATTTTTGAACTTTGCGAACCTGCCGCAATAATACAGTTATCAAATTTAACTGTTGTTTGTCCATCATCTTTAGTATGATTTACGATTACGGAATGGTCATCTAAAAATTCAGCAGTACCTTGAATAACAGTTACTTTTCTCATCTTAGCCATTGCAGATAAACCATCAGTAAGCTTTTTAACTACACCTGATTTATATGCTGCAACTCCAGCGATATCAACTTCTGGTTTAGCAAATGTTACACCAGCATGGTTAATATGCTCAGCTTCTTCGATTACTTTTGCAACATGAAGAAGAGCTTTAGATGGAATACATCCAACATTTAAACAAACTCCACCTAAAGTATCATGCCGTTCTACTAAAACAACATCCATACCTAAATCAGCACATCTAAATGCAGCAGAGTATCCACCAGGTCCAGCACCTATTACTAGAACTTGACCTTTTACTTCACCAGCATTTGCATTAACTGTTGGAGCAGGAGTTGATTCTGCTGGGGAAGCCTTTGGTGCTTCTTGTGCTGGAGCAGGTGTAGTTTCAGCAACACTAGCTACTTCAAGTTTAGCGATTAAATCGCCAGAATTTACTTTATCTCCAACTTTAACAAGAATTTCTTTAATAATTCCACCTTGTGTAGTTGGTACATCCATAGAAGCTTTTTCAGTTTCTAATGTAATTAGACCATCTTCCTCTTCAACAGTTTCCCCAACTTCAACCATAATGTCGATTAAATCTACATCTTTATCTCCACCTAAATCTGGAATAAAAATATCAATAATATTACTCATATTTACTCCTTATAAGCTTAATAATCTAATATCACTTAATAACTGTGATAAAGTAGTTGTAAATCTTGCACCATCTGCACCATCAATTACTCTATGATCATAAGATAGAGATAATGGTAACATTAATGCTGGATCAAATGACTCACCATTCCATTTTGGTTTCATTTCAGATTTAGATAAACCTAAAATAGCAACTTCCGGAGCATTGATAATTGGAGTGAACTTAGTTCCACCAATTCCACCTAAAGAAGAGATAGTAAAACAAGCACCTTGCATATCTGCAGATTTTAGTTTTCCTTCTCTAGCTTTTTTAGAAATCTCAGCCATCTCTATTGCAATCTCTTTGAAACCTTTTTTATCTACATCTTTAATAACTGGTACCATTAATCCATTTGGAGTATCAACAGCAATAGCAACATTGAAGTATTTTTTCATGATGATACTATCACCATCAGTACTTAATGAAGAATTAAATTTAGGATGAATAGCAAGTGCTTTAGCAACGGCTTTTACTACAAATACTAATGGAGATAATTTAAATCCATCTGCAAGTGCATTTTGTACTTTTCTAAATTTTTCTAATTCTGTGATATCTGACTCATCAAATTGTGTAATATGAGGAATAGAAACCCAGTTTCTATGTAAAGAAGGTCCAGAAATCTTTTGAATTCTACCTAACTCAACAGTTTCTATTTCTCCAAATTTACTAAAGTCAATCTCTTTTAATTCTGGTAAATTAAATCCAAGACCAGAACCTGCAGCAGTTGCTGGTTTATTTAGTTGTTCTTTTACATATGCTTTAATATCATCTTTTACAATTCTATTTTTCTTTCCGCTTCCTTTTACAAAACCTAAATCAACACCAAATTCTCGAGCAACTTTTCTTACACTTGGAGACGCATATACTTTTGCCGATTTTTTAGATAATACTTTAGAGTTTTCAGGTGTTTCAACAACTGAAGTTTTAGCCATAGCTTCTTGTATTGTTGACTTTGTTTTAGTTTCTTTTGGCGCTTCAGTTTGTACTGGAGCTACTACTTTTGCTGGTGTTGGAAGTTTATTTTCCATAACTACAGTTTTTGTCATTTTGGCGATTAAATCACCAGAATTTACTTTTGCACCTACTTCAACAAAAATCTCTAAAATTTCACCAGCAAATGGTGCGGGTACATCCATAGAAGCTTTTTCAGTTTCTAATGTAAGGATACCTTCATCAAATTCTACTGTATCACCGACGTGCACCATAATATCTATTAAATCAACGTCTTTATCTCCACCTAAATCTGGAATATAAACCTCTTCAATAACTGAACAAATAGTTTGTTCTTCAACAAATTGACAAGAAATTTCTGCATTTGCATTTGAAGATGCTTGAAGTTCAGCTTGTGCTGATTCTAATGAATTAGAAGTTTCAGCAACTGGTGCCGATACCACTTCTTCCGCACTTGAATCATCTTGTAATTCAATTCTAGCGATTAAATCACCAGAATTAACTTTTGATCCAACTTCTACTAAAATTTCTTTAATAACACCACTATGTGTAGTAGGTACATCCATAGAAGCTTTTTCAGTTTCTAATGTGATTAGACCATCTTCAACTTCAACTGTTTCACCAACAGCAACCATAATGTCAATTAAATCAACATCAGTATCACCACCTAAATCTGGAATAAATATATCTTGAATTGTACTCATCTTTTACTCCTTAGGCATTCAATGGATTGATTCTTGTAGGATCAATATTGTGTTTTTTCATAGCTTCGGCTACAACAGATTTCTCAATTTTACCTTTTCTAGCTAATTGTGCTAACGTAGTAAATACAATAAAGTCAGTATCAACTTCAAAGAAAGATCTTAAGTTCGCTCTTGAATCTGATCTACCAAAACCATCAGTACCAAGTGCTTTAAATGTACCTTTTACAAAAGGAGCAATTTGCTCAGAGTATGCTTTCATGTAATCAGTAGCAGAAATAATGATATTTTCATCATCTGATCCTAATACTTGATCTACATAAGAGATTTTATCCTCTTCATCTATGTTTAATAAGTTACTTCTTTCAACGTCTTGTGCTTCTCTTGTTAATTCATTGTATGAAGTAGCAGAGTATAGTTCAGATGCGATTCCATAATCGTTAGCTAAGATTTCAGCTGCAAGTCTTACTTGTTCTAAAATAGTACCTGAACCTAATAGTTTAACTTTAAAGTCATTTTTAGATTCGTATGTTTTAAATTTATAAATACCTTTTAAGATACCCTCTTCAACACCCTCAGGCATACTTGGTTGTTTATAGTTTTCATTTAATGTTGTTAAGTAGTAGTAAATATCTTCTTGTTTTTCACCATACATTCTATTCATACCATCTTGAACGATAACAGCAACTTCATAACCATATGTTGGATCGTAAGATACACAAGATGGAATTGTATTTGCAATAATATGTGAGTGACCATCTTCATGTTGTAACCCTTCACCATTAAGTGTAGTTCTACCTGAAGTTGCTCCTACTAAGAAACCTCTTGCTTTTTGATCAGCTGCAGCCCAACACATATCACCAGTTCTTTGGAATCCAAACATAGAATAGAAAATGTAGAATGGAATCATTGGACAATCATTGATAGAATATGATGTAGCTGCTGCAGTCCAAGAACCCATAGCTCCTAACTCATTGATACCTTCTTGAAGCACTTGACCTTTTTTATCTTCTTTATAGTAAGCAACTTGATCTTTATCTTGAGGGATATATTTTTGCCCTTCATTAGCATAAATACCTAATTGTCTAAACATACCTTCCATACCAAATGTTCTAGCTTCATCTGGAACAATAGGAACGATATTTTTCCCAAGTTTTTTATCTTTTACTAAAATATTTAAAATTCTTACAAATACCATAGTTGTAGAAATTTCTCTATCTCCACTTCCTTTTAATACTTGCTCAAATTTTTCTAATCCTGGAATCTCTAAAGCAGTAGAGAATTTTTCTCTTCTTTGAGGAACATGTCCATGTAATTTTTCTCTATGTTCTTGCATATATTTGTACTCAGCAGAATCTTCAGCTGGTCTGTAGTATTTTAAATTATCAACATCTTCATCAGAAATAGGAATATCAAATCTATCTCTAAATTGTCTTAATATACTTGTATCAACTTTTTTAACACTGTGCGCAATATTTTTACCTTCAGCAGCTTCACCCATACCGTAACCTTTGACAGTTTTAGCAAGGATTACAGATGGTACACCTTTAGTATCTTGTGCTTTTTTATAAGCAGCATATACTTTAACAGGATCATGACCACCTCTGTTTAATTCCCAAATTTCGTTATCACTCATATTTTCAACAAGTTTTGCAGTTTCTGGATATTTATTAAAGAATTTTTCTCTAGTGTATGCACCACCTTTTTGTTTAAAGTTTTGATACTCACCATCAACGGTTTCTTCCATTAGTTGAAGTAATTTACCAGATGTATCTTTAGCTAAAAGTTGATCCCATTTTGCACCCCATACTACTTTAAGAACTTGCCAACCCGCACCTCTGAATTCACTTTCTAATTCTTGGATTATTTTACCATTACCACGAACAGGACCATCAAGTCTTTGTAAGTTACAGTTAATAACAAATACTAAGTTGTCTAAACCTTCACGACCAGCTAGTCCAATTGCTCCTAGAGATTCTGGTTCATCACACTCACCATCACCCATATAACAATATACTTTTTGATCGCTACAATCTTTAACACCTCTATCTGTTAGGTATTTTAAAAATCTTGCTTGATAAATCGCTTGTATTGGTCCAAGACCCATCGATACTGTTGGAAATTGCCAATATGAAGGCATAAGTTTTGGATGAGGATAAGAAGATAACCCATTTGTGAATGCTTCTTGTCTAAAGTTATCCATTTGTGCTTCAGATAATCTTCCTTCAACAAAACTTCTTGCATATATACCCGGAGAGATATGACCCTGGTAAAATACTAAATCTCCACCATCTTTTTCATTTGGAGCTTTGAAAAAATGATTAAATGCAACATCATATAATGTAGCAGACGATTGAAATGATGCAATATGACCACCAAGATCTAAATCTTTTTTAGAAGCTCTTAAAACCATAGTTTGAGCATTCCATCTAATAATAGATCTTATTTTTCGCTCTAAGTCTCTATTACCCGGCATTTTAGGTTCTTGATTAACAGGTATAGTATTTAAATATGCAGTATTTCCACTATGAGGTATATCTGCACCATTTCGTCTTGCATTATCAATTAATTGACTAACTAAAAAGTGAGCTCTTTCTGCTCCCTCTTCTTCGATTACCGCTTCAATAGCATCAATCCATTCTTGAGTCTCTTCTGGATTAACATCGTTTAAGTTTAACATATATAATTCCTTGTAATTAAAATAATAAGATTAAATTATGACTTCATAATAAAAATAAAATTTAAACTTATAAAAGAATTCAAATAAAAAATTCGAATTATCTTCCCATGATACTGGGTAGGCATAACAATTATATGATAATATAAGCAAAAAACAGATTAAGTGATAAAAAAAGATTTATAACTTAATATTATGGTTTAAGTAAATTATAATAATAAAAGAAATATACTACAGCCCTAAAAGTATAAAAAATAAATCAAATATTTAATTACATATACTTATTATAATTATAACTATAATTAATCATTTGGAAAGGTATAGTAACTATGATACACGAAAAAAGTTACTTTAGAGTAATTAAAGATAAAACTTTAAGTGCAAAAGAAAATATGGCTACAGATGACGCTTTATTGTCTTTATATAATGATGATGATAATGCTATCTTTAGAGTTTACAGTTGGGAAAAATCTTTCACAATAGGACTTTCTCAAAAGTTTGAAAATTACTCGTTTAGCTCTTTATACAAAGGGAATTATGCAAAAAGAATTACAGGTGGAGGAGTGTTATTTCACGGACATGATTTATCATATTCATTAGTTATTCCTAGTAAATTATTAGATGGTTTAAATATAAAAGAATCTTATGAAAAAATTTGTACATTTATAATAAATTTTTATAAAAAACTTGGTTTAGATGCAAAATATGTAAAAGATTCTGAAGATATTACTCTGTTAAAAAATGAGTTTTGTCAAGTAGGATTTGAAGCATATGATATACTTGTTAATGGAAAAAAAATAGGTGGAAATGCTCAAAGAAGAACAAAAAAAGCAATTTTTCAACACGGATCTATCCCTATTTTTAAAAATAATGACAAAAATAACAATGGGAAAATAGGTTACACTTTGGAAGATTTTGGAATAAAAATAGATTATGAGGAGACAAAAAGATTACTTATTGAATCATTTCGAGAAAGTTTTCTAGTAGAAACTATTAATTCAAAACTAACATTAGAAGAAGAAAAAAAGAAAAATTTATTATTAAAGGAAAAATATGACATTTACAGCAAAGCCAAAATATAAAAAACCAGAATGGTTAAGAAAAAAGATTGTACCTAATGCTCAAATAGAGATGGAAACACTTTTAAAAGATGTTGGTGGTTTGCATACAATATGCCAAGAAGCAAAATGTCCTAATATAAGTGAGTGCTATGCAAATAAAAATGCAACATTTATGATATTGGGAAATATTTGTACTAGAAGATGTGGGTATTGTAATGTTTTAACAGGTATGCCAAATGAAGTTGATTTATCTGAGATCAAAAAAGTAACTACTTCTGTTTTACATTTAGGTTTAAAGTTTGTTGTTATTACAAGTCCTGCTAGAGATGATTTAAAAGATGGTGGTGCGGATATGTTTTATAAGGTAACTCAAGATATTTTAGAAAAAGCTCCTGGAACGCAGGTAGAGATTTTAATACCTGATTTTAAAGCAAAAGAAGAATCATTACAAAGAGCTGTTGATAGTGGTGCAGTAATCATTGGTCATAATATAGAAACTGTACCAAGGTTTTATAAAATAAGAAAAAATGCCTCATATGAAAGATCAATACATGTATTAAAAAGATTAAAAGAGATTGGTGGAGACAAAGTTAAAACTAAAAGCGCTTTAATGGTTGGCTTGGGTGAGACAGAAGAAGAGATGGTAAAAGTATTTAAAGATATGATTTCTGTAGGTTGTAAATTCTTAAGTATTGGGCAGTATTTAGCACCAACAGGTGATTATGAAAAAGTTGTAGAATATGTACATCCTGATCAATTTGCAAGATATAAAGAGATAGCTTTAGATATGGGATTTGAATTTGTTCATAGTACACCATATGCAAGAAGTTCATATATGGCTCATGAATATTTACAAGACAATCCATTATAATAAAAACTTATAGTCATTATATGTGACTATAAATTTTAATATTCATTACCTTCTATTGATTGATAATAGAAATTTGAGATCTCAAAGTCCTCAACTTTATAATGTATATCTATGGGTCTACAACAAACTTCACAATCATCAATAATATTTACTGACCCCTCAAATCCGGTATCCAAAAGAATAGTAATACTTTCTAAACAATATGGACACTGTAGATATTTTTCTTCCATAAGACCTCTTCTTTATGTATTTTATATATTATAATTAAACAAATATAAAACTATGTCTTTAACGAAAAGTTAAAGTGAGTTAATTTAAAACTAAAAAGGTATAATGCGAATAATTAAATTATACCTCAGGATAAAACGATGTTAAAAGTTGGAATTTTAGGAAGTACAGGTAGAGTTGGTTCTTTACTTATAGATGATTTAGCAAATGATGAAGTTGCTTGTGTAAGCAGTGTTCATATTAATGGTAAATTAAAAAGAACTCTACCCGATGAGACTGTAGTAACAAATAATATTGAGACAATGTTAGATGCTTCTGATATTATTATTGATTTTTCTGTACCACAAGCTACTGAAGAATTATTGACGACTGTAGTACAAAATGGAAATGGGAAACCTTTAGTTATCGCTACAACTGGCTTTACGGAACATCAAAAAAATTTACTTATAGAAGCTAGTAAGGTTGTACCTATTTTATATGCAACAAATATGAGTCTAGGGGTTGCTGTATTAAATAAACTTGTTGCTCTTGCATCTAAAACATTATCTGATTTTGATTGTGAAATTGTTGAGCAACATCATAGGCATAAAGTAGATTCTCCAAGTGGAACAGCATTAACATTAGCTGAACATGCAGCAGATGCTAGAGACTTGGATCTTGATTCAGTGAGAGTTTCTGGACGAGATGGAATCATTGGTGCAAGAACTAAAGATGAAATTGCAGTTATGAGTTTACGGGGTGGTGATATAGTTGGTCGTCATACAGCTGGATTTTATAACGATGGTGAGTTTATCGAATTAAACCACACTGCGACAGCTAGAAATACTTTTAGTAAAGGTGCTATTAAAGCTGGAAAATGGCTAGTAAATCAAGAAGTTGGTTTATATAGTATTAACGATTGTTTAGGATTATAATATGTGTGCAATAGTAGGAATATATGGAAACGACGACGCTGCAAAATTAGCATCAGCTGCATTATTTGCGATGCAACATAGAGGTCACGAAGCTACTGGTATTAGTGCTGGTGGTTCTGATTCTAAAAAAATAGTTACAGTAAAAAATAGAGGTTTTGTAAGAGATGTTTTTAGTGAATCAGCTTTTAAATTACTTCAAGGAAATATGGCAATAGGTCACAATAGATATTCAACAGCTGGTAGTGATAGTGTTTTTGATGCACAACCTATCCAAGCAAAATATAAGCTTGGTGAGATTTCAGTTGTTCATAATGGTAACCTTGTAAATAAAAATGAAGTAAGACAAAGACTTATTGATGAAGGCTCTATTTTTCAAACAGGAATGGATACGGAAAATCTTATTCATTTAATTGCAAAATCTAGTCAAGATAAATTAAGAGATAGAATTACAAAATCTTTAACAAAACTAAAAGGTGCTTATAACTTTATGATACAAAGTAGAAGCAAATTATTTGTTATTAGAGACCCTCATGGAATTAGACCATTAAGTATAGGTAAATTACGATCTGGTGGATATATCGTCGCTAGCGAAACTTGTTGTTTTGACCTTGTAGATGCAGAATTTGTAAGAGACGTAAAACCTGGAGAAATGCTTATTTTTAGTGAAGAATTTCCTGATGCTGAATCTATTATGTTAGATGATACAAAAGAGTTTAGACCTTGTGCTTTTGAATATATTTATTTTGCAAGACCAGATAGTGATATTGATGGTAAAAATGTTTATGCTGCTAGAGAAGAGATGGGGAAAGCATTAGCTCTAAATGATAAAGATATTATTGATGCTGATATGGTTATACCAGTACCTGATAGTGGAGTACCAGCTGCTTTAGGATATGCAAAAGCATCAGGGATTCCTTTTGAACTTGGAATTATAAGAAATCATTATGTTGGAAGAACTTTTATAGAACCAACACAAGCAATGAGAAATATGAAAGTTAAGATGAAACTTAGCCCTATGAAATCTTTGATTGAAGGTAAAAAACTCGTAGTTATTGATGATAGTATTGTAAGAGGAACTACAAGTAAAAGAATCGTAAAAATGTTAAAAGATGCAGGTGCTGCTGAAGTACATTTTAGAGTTGCATCTCCAAAAATTGAATACCCTTGTTATTATGGGATTGATACTCCTACAAAAGAGGAACTTATTAATGCGATGAATACACAAGAGGAAGTTCAAGAATACATTGAAGCTGATTCTTTAGAATATTTATCAATTGATGATTTAAAAGGTGCTTTAGGTAGAGATAGAAATTATTCTATGGTTAGTTTTGACGGCGATTATTTCGTAGAATAGGAATAGAAAAACACTAAATGAAAAATATAAATACAATTGGTAGATACTGGAAAAAAAAGCATGGTGAAAAAGTTTATAAAGTACCCATTAGTATTTCCGGATTTACTTGTCCAAATATAGATGGTACAGTTGCTAAAGGTGGTTGTACATTTTGTGAAAATGAATCATTCTCTCCAAATCAAGTGGATAAATCAAAATTCAAATTAAATTTAAGAAGTGTAGAAAATCCTCACCTAGGGAAACAACTACTACAGCTACAAACACAATTTGAAGTAACAAAAGAAAGATTACAAAATAAATTTGGTGCAAAAAAATTCATAGTTTATTTTCAGTCATTTACAAATACTTATGCCCCACTTGATACGCTAAAAGCTTTATATACAAAAGCTTTAGGTTTTGATGATGTAGTTGGTTTAAGTATTGGTACAAGAACAGATAGTATTACGGATGAAACTCTAGATTATTTAGAAGAGTTATCAAAGACTACAGAAGTTTGGCTTGAATATGGAATCCAATCAGTATATGATGAAACATTAGTAAAAATTAATCGTGGACATGATTTTGCAAATATTGAAGAGTGGATTACAAAAACAAAAGATAGAAATATTTTAGTCTGTGGTCATTTAGTTTTTGGACTGCCAGATGAAACTCAAGAGATGATGCTTCATGGTGTAAAAGAGACAATACGACTTAATGTTGATTCTATAAAAATCCATCCATTGTATGTTGTTGAAAATACATTATTAACAAATATATATAAAAAAGGTAAATTTGAACCAATATCAGAAGAACTTTACCTTGATACTTTAGTAAAGGCTATAAAAATGATTCCTGATGATATCTCTATGTCTAGAGTAACTGCGGGAATAAGTGATAGTACATTGTTATCACCTTCTTGGTGTAATGATAAGCATAAACAAATGTATAATGTTAAGCAAGCACTTTTAAAAGAAGGTTTGATCTACTAAAGGAAGAGTTGGTGTTATTATTATTTACTATTCTATTAGTCTTTATATTATTATCAAGAATAATTGAAAATATCGTAAAAATACCTTCAACTCTGAGTCTTATCGTTTTATCTTTTTTATTATCTTATTTTTTCCCTACTATTATCAATTTATCTGATGATAAATTTGATGATATCTTATACTTGATGTTACCTGTTATTTTACTCCCTGATATTTTAAATATATCTGTTGATGAACTCAAAAAGCATTATAAAGAGGTGATTTATTTAGCATTTTTTGCGGTAATAATATCTATAACAATTGCTGTATTTATAACCCCTTTTCTCTTACCTGAACATCAATTTACTATTGGTATGCTTATTGCGTTATTTTCTATGCTTATGGCTACAGATGCAATAACAGTTTCAAGTATTATGTCAAAGTTTAGACTTCCTGAAAAACTTAAAGTATATGCAGAGTCTGAGTCTTTATTTAATGATGTTACAGCTTTAGTGATATTTTATTTTATTGCAATGCCAATGATAAGCGGAGGAGCATTAACTCTAATTGAGATAAATACGACATTGATAAAAGTTTTATTGCTCTCAACAATAATTGGTATTTTTGTTGCTTATGTAGGTTATTACATGATAAAAATATTAAAAAATTCTTTTGATCAGTTACTTGTTATTTATTTGATTGTTATAGTCTCTTTTATGATTGCTGAGCATTTTCAAATAGCAGGAATCTTATCTATTGTTACCTCTGTTTTAACTTTTAAGTATTTAGTGAAAAAAGAGTTTCTTCATAATTCTGACGATGAGATTAAAATTATAGAGAATAATTTGGACTCTTCTCTTTTAAACTTTATTAATAATGTTCCTTCTTTAACAAAAAAGAATTTTAGAGAATATAAAAAGGAATCAGAGTTTATAGGTATATTTGCCAATGCAATTGTTTTTACAATATTGGCAAATATTATAGATATTTCATCATTATTATCTTATTATAAAGAGATAATAATTATTTTTACTTTAACTACTTTGATTCGTTTTACTTTAATAAGTAGTATGACAATGCAGTTAAAATTACCATTTAGATGGGCAAAAGCATTAACATATTCAGGTGCGAAAGGTGCTTTAGCAATTATTATGGTTCATTCTTTACCTGATACATTTATTTATAAAGATATGTTTAATGCTATAGTAGTCGGAAATGTTTTGTTAAGTACATTTATATATACATCATTATTAATGATTCATATCGCTAAACATAAAGAAAATTATGAAAATGATATGGATGATAATGAAGATAAAAATATTTCAGTAGAAAAAATTGTTGAAATAATTAAAAAAGATCCATTAACAGGGGCATATAAAACATCTTTTATTAAAGAGATACTTGAAGATGAAATAGCACGCGCAAAACGATATAAATCTGAATTTTCTTGTATTTTAATAGATATTACATCAACTAAATCTATTGAAAAACTTAGTCATTTTTTAGGTGATGTTGTTCTAAAAAAGATAAGAACAAATGATAATTTTGGTAAGCTACGAGATGGAAGATTTATAGTTTTAACTGTAGGTACATCATTAAGTGGAGCAATGATACTTGCTGAAAAAATAGAAACCATTGTTAGTTTGGAGACCACGTCTGATTCCAAAACAATTATATCATTTGGAATTACGCAAATAGAAGATGTAGATACGTATGAAACAATCATGGAAAAATTAGAAGATGCTATAATAAGAGCAAAAGATACTAGAACAGAAGGAAGAATTGAAATTGAAATATAGTAGAAGTAAAAAGTTATTCGGAAGTGATTTTGAAATATTGCAAAATGCAAAAATAATATTATTAGGTGTAGGTGGTGTTGGTAGCTTTGCTTTGGATGGCTTATATAGAACGGGTGTTACCAATATTACAATTGTAGATTTTGATGTTTATGAAGAATCAAATCAAAACAGACAAATGGGGAGTGAAACTCCAGGGGCAATTGGAAGTGTAAAAGTTGATCATTTAAAAACGCTTTATCCAAATGTAACAGCGATTAACCAAAAAGTTGACCAAGCGTGGATTGATTCATTTGATATGAGTGAATATGATTTTATTTTAGATGCAATTGATGATATTCCAATGAAAGTTGAATTGATTAAGAAGTATCATAAGAAACTCATTTCAACAACAGGAAGTGCTAAAAGATTTGATCCAACAAAGATAGAATATATCAATATTTTTAAAACATATAATGACCCATTTGCTAGGAAAATTAGAGATATGTTGAAAAAAGATAGGTTTAGAAAAAGTTTCAAAGTAGTCTTTAGTAGTGAAAATCCAAATTGCAAAGAACTTGGAAGTTTTGTAGGAGTTACTGGGGCATTTGGACTTACTATGTGTAGCATAGCAATTAAAAAAATATTAAGTGAAAAACAGATAAAATAGTTTAAAGATAATCTAAAAGGATTTATATGAGTGGAATTAGTGATAGTGTAGAACAGTTAACACAAGCACACCTTCGTAATGTACAACAGCTGGCAGTATTTTATACTGGACATGGTGAGATGTATGCTATAAATATTGCAAAAATTAAAGCATTTATTATTACAGAAGAGATAACTATAACAGATACTCCATCAGATACTGATGTTATCCAAGGGATAGCAACTATTAGAGGGGAACCAATTACTTTAATTAATCTTGATAAATGGTTAGGATATAACTCTTTACCAGTTGATGAATACAAACTGATTATTTTTTGTGAATTTAATCATAAACAAGTTGGTTTTTTAGTAAAAGATATGGTAAATATCGTTGAGAAAACAACAGCTGAGCTTATTAACTCAGAAAACCAAAACTCTAAAGTTACTTATACAACTTATGTAGAGATTGATAATAAAGATAATCTTTGTACGGTATTTAATGCCGAGCAACTTTTATCTGATATTGGTTGGACTGATATCAATGCTAGTGATTTAGACAGATATATTACTGCCCCTGTAAATGATGAAAAAATAATTCTTGTTGCAGAAGATAGTGCAGTTGCTAGAGAAGTAATGAGTCAATTCATGAAAAAAGCAAAAGCTAACTTTATTATGTCTGTTAATGGTGGTGATTTATTAGATAGACTAGAGGAAATAGATGATCCAAGTTCGGTTGGTTTAGTTATTACAGATATTGAGATGCCTGGTACTGATGGATATCAAGTTGCAAAAGCAATTAAAGATAATCCAAAATATGCTCATATCCCAGTAGTTGTAAATTCAAGTATGACTACAGATGCTGTAAAAGATAAAATGAATAGAATTGGTATTGATGGTTTTGTTGGTAAAACTGATATTCCTACTCTTTATAGACTTGTTTCAAGTGTTTTAGGAACTAAATAAATTATAACGTTTTAAAATCCAATTCTCTGTATAAAACAATTTGTATAGAGGATTTATAAATACTTAAATGACCAGAAGATATAGAGATAGTTGCTCCCTCTTTTGGTTTTTTTATCCCTTTTTTAAAATATAATCGTATTTTTTTATTGTCAAAATAGAGATGCCTTTTTTTATAAATTCCCTTAATATTATATATAATATTATTAAGGTATTTATCATTATTCAAGTCTATTGAACTTCCATCTAGATAGAAATCCTTAAAATTATTACTTTGATAATTAAGACTAAGATTAGAAATATTTTTAATTTCTTTTAATCCATTGTATTCATCAATTTTATCAACAGTAAAATCATAGTTAAATCCTATTTTTAACTCAAAAGAAGGCTTATAAAGCATTATAGCTTTATCATTTTTAGTTTGCTTAACAATGATAATATTTTTTGCTTTATAGATAATAGTAACGTTTTTTAGCTCATAGTCTGATATTTGTTCTACCTCATATAAATGATTTATTGTATTATTTATATTTAGATGGAATGGTTTCTTTTTTATAAAATCATATTTTTGTCTTTTACTTGAAAAATAGGCATAGATAGGTAGATGGTCTGAATATCCATTATTTCTATACTTATTCCACCTAAAAATTCTTTTCTTTTTAAAAAGATAATTTGGTTTAAAAACATTAAAACTATTATTTATGTATGAAATATTTTTATTATCAAATAAAGCTTTGGATAATAGTATATTATCTGGTGTATTGTTGTTATTTTTGTATTTAGTACTAAAACGTTTATTTTTTGATATTTCTAGCCAAGTATTAAAATGCACCTGTTCTCTTAATGTGATGGTATCTACTTTACGGATTAAATTTCCATTATATGTTGTATTTAGGATTTGATTTATTCCTGTAATATTAAATGTATCATTGAGCTTTTTATCATATTTAAAAGTTTGGTATTCATTATAGTTTGAGTTTAAATCACCCAATATTATGTAGTCGTTGTTTTGCTGTTTATCAAGTTCTTTTTTTAATGCCATTGCATAAACTATTCGTTTTGATTCTTTTGCTCTTTTAGAACGCCAATGATTCACATAAACAATCAGTGGTTTATTATCTATTAAAAGGTTTACTTTGAGTATATCTCTTGAATAGATATCATTTTTATCAACGACAATAGGTATACTAGAAGTAATTTTGTATTTACTTAAAAGAGCCAATCCAATTGCAGTATTTTTGTTTTTATGAAAAATAAAATATTTATAATTTTGATTTTTTTTTAAAATAGCATCGATGACTTTTTGAGATTCTATCTCTTGTAGTGCTAAAATATCTGCATCTAAATCTTTAATCGTTCGAGATATATTGTTTAGTTTGTTATTAAATGAAGTCTTATTCCAATATTTTGTATGAGGAATAAATTCTTTATATTCGGTTTTATCATAATATAGATCAAAAAAATTCTCTACATTATAAGAGGCAACTTTAAAATCAAGAGAATAAAGCTGTAAAGTATAGATAAATACAAATAAGAGATATTTCATATTTATCTATTATTGAATTAATTTAATTTAATTCTTGTTTTATATAATCTAAAGCAGCTATTTTAGCTTCTTGTATTTTACTAGCATCTTTTCCACCTGCTTGTGCGAAGTCTGGTCGACCACCGCCACCACCACCTACAATAGGTGCAATAGTTTTAATCCAATCACCAGCTTTTACTGAAGCATTTTTCACTCCAGAGACAAGCATTACTTTGTCTCCTTTTGCCTGGAGCAGTAATGTTGCTAGTTTATCATGACCATTTTTCATATCATCAACAAGTTTTTTAATGTCACCATTTTCAACAATATCTACAACTACTTTTACACCATTAATCTCAAGCTCTTCTAGAGGTGTTGCTACATTTTCATGTGCATCTTTAAGTTCAGTTTTTAATTCTTTGATTTGTTTTTTGAGTTTAGAGATTCCCTCTATAATATCTTTATTTTTTACTTCTGTTTCTACTAGAGATAGCTTTTTCATTGCTTCTTGTACGTAGTTAATAGCACTTAATCCTACAACAGCTTCAATTCTTCTCACTCCTGCACTTACTCCACGTTCACTTGTGATATAAAAACTACCAATTTGTCCTGTATTTTGAACATGTGTACCCCCACAAAATTCAACACTCACATCTCCAAACTCAACAACTCTTACTTTATCTCCATATTTCTCACCAAACATAGCAATAGCACCTTTTGTTTTTGCTTGCTCAATTGGTAACTCTTCAACACTTCCATCTAGTCCTCTAGCAATCATAGAGTTCACTAAATCTTGAACCTCTTCAATTTGTACTGTAGACATAGCTTTTGGATATGTGAAGTCAAATCGTAATCTTTTGTCATCATTTAAACTACCTGCTTGCGATACTGTATCTCCTAGTACCATTCTTAACGCACTTTGAAGAAGGTGTGTTGCACTATGATGTTTAGATACTTCACCTCTATTTACTACAACAGCTTCTACTGTTTCGCCTACTTTAAAAGTAGAATCGGTCATTTCTATTTGAGAAATATTTAAATTAAACAGCTTTTTTGTTTCTTTTACAATTGCAATGTTTACACCATTTTCAAGTGCACCAACATCACCGTTTTGACCACCACTCGTTGCATAAAAAGGTGTTTTATCTAGCATCACCCATCCTATTTGTTTAGGATTTAGTTGTGATACCTTTTTAAAGTTTTCATCTAGAAGTGCAGCAATAGTTGAACTTGTTCTAATATTTGTATATCCAACAAATTCATTAATACTAATCTCATCTAATATAATTTTAAAATCACCAGCTGAAGCGTCATCGCCACTTCCTTTCCATGCAGACTTTGCTTTTGCTTTTTGTGCATTCATACATGTATCAAAAGTTTCATTATCAACTTTTAAATTTTTCTCTCTTAACATATCCTCTGTTAAGTCTAATGGAAAACCGTGTGTATCATAAAGATTAAATGCTACTTCCCCAGAAAAAATTTGTTTTGTATTTTTAAGTTCGGCATTAAAAAGTTCCATTCCACTTGAAATAGTTTTAAAAAATCTTTCTTCTTCTAATAATACTTGCTCTTGAATAAAATCTTTTTTCTCATTTAATTCAGGATAAAAATCACTCATCATCTCACAAAGTGTATCTATGATATCAGACATAAATGCTTTTCTAAATCCTAATAAATAACCATGTCTTACAGCCCGTCTTAAAATTCTTCTTGCAACATAACCACGACTTACTTTATCGAACAATATACCTTGAGATAGCATAAATGTAACAGTTCTAACATGATCTGCAATTACTCTAAAACTAGCGATATTTTTATCTGTAATATTTGTAGTACAAATCTCTTCAATTTTTTTGATTATTGGTTGGAAGGTACTACTATCAAAGTTATTTAAAACACCTTCTTTAATGGCAACAACTCTTTCTAGTCCCATCCCTGTATCAATAGATGGTTTAGGTAAGGGATTTAGTTTTCCTTCTGTATCTCTTTCGTATTGCATGAATACTAGATTCCAAATTTCTAAAAATCTATCACCTTCTCCACCCATTTTATCTTCTGGACCATTGAAGTTTTCTTCACCTTGGTCATAAAATATTTCACTACACGGACCACATGCACCAGTATCGCCCATAGACCAGAAGTTATCTTTATCTCCAAATCGAATGATTCTATCAGCTGCGATATGTTTTTGCCATAAGTCGTATGCTTCATCATCAGAATCATGAATAGTTACCCATAATTTATCTATAGGTAATTCTAAATTTTTAGTAATAAATTCCCAAGCATGTGCAATAGCATCTTTTTTAAAATAGTCACCAAACGAAAAATTTCCAAGCATTTCAAAAAGAGTATGATGTCGTGCTGTATATCCTACATTTTCTAAGTCGTTATGTTTCCCACCTGCACGTACACACAGTTGACATGATGTTGCACGAGGAACTTCTGGTACAGGTACAGCGCCTGTAAATATATCTTTAAATTGAACCATCCCTGCATTTGTAAAAAGTAATGTTGCATCATCTGGAACAAGAGGAGCACTTTTAATTATATTGTGTTGTTTTGAGCTGAAAAATTCTAAAAATTCGTTTCTAATATTCATTATACTTATCCATATTTAATTTAATTAAACTATTTTACCCAAATTATCATTTATAGTTTGTTATACAAAGTTTAATTAAAGAAGAAATAGAGTACAATTTTTGTAATATTAAGAAATAAAAAGGAAATAATATGGGAAAATATATAGAGTTAACAAATGATAATTTTGAAGCTACAACTAAGGAAGGTGTATCTTTAGTTGACTTTTGGGCACCTTGGTGTGGACCTTGTAGAATGATTGCTCCAGTTATTGAAGAATTAGCTGAAGAATTTGAAGGTAAAGCAAATATTTGTAAAGTAAATACAGATGAGCAACAAGAACTAAGTACACAATTTGGTGTTAGATCTATCCCTACAATCGTATTTATGAAAGACGGTGAAATTGTAGATACTATGGTTGGAGCTTCTTCAAAACAAGTTTTTGCTGATAAAATCAACAGTTTATTATAATATTTAATAAACAACTTATGTATTTAAAGGGATTTTAGAGTTTGACTCTAAGGTCCCTTTTTTTATATCTATAAATTTACGATAGGAAAAATTATGTTTGAAATGGGTGCAAATCTTGATGGTGAAGTTTGGGAAAAGCAAAAGATAAAAGAAACAAAAAAAAGTCATAAAAAATCAGATGTACACAGTAATACTAATAATGCAAAGATAAATAAAAACGTACATCAGTTAGTATTTACCTTTGAAAAAAGACGAGGAAAACCAGTTACTTTAGTTGGTCGTTTTTACATAGATGAGAAAGAAAAAAAAGATCTCTTGAAATTATTAAAATCAAAATTGGGTTGTGGTGGCACACTTAAAGATGAATGGATTGAAATACAAGGTGATAAAAAAGAAAAGATTATTGAAGTGTTAGAATCTAATGGATGGAAATTCCGAAAAAAATAACAAAGAAGTAAAAATGCAAAATATCTACAATGAAGTAAATAGTTTAGATAAAAGATGTTGTAATAAATTCGATTTAACAGAAGATATATTGATGGAAAATGCAAGTATTTCAATGATGAATTATATTAATAATATTTGTATAAAAAAAGATAAAATACTTATTGTTTGTGGTGCTGGAAATAATGGCGCGGATGGTATTGTATTGGCTAGATTATTACATACTAAATACAAGGTATCTCTTTATTTACCTTATGGTGTTAAGTCAGAAATGGCAATTCTTCAACTCAAAAGAGCTCAGAAATTAAATGTTAACATAAACACAAAAATGAACAAAGCAGATGTAGTTGTTGATTGCCTATTTGGTTCTGGATTAAATAGAGATTTAAATGAAGAATCTATCTCGATTATAAAAAAAATGAATATGATAGACGGACATAAGATTGCGTGTGATGTACCTAGCGGTATAAATTATCTAGGACAGGTTTGTAAAGAGGCATTTTATGCTGATGTTACTATAACAATGGGTGCATTAAAAAGATCTCTTTTTACTGATATTGCTAAAGAGTATGTTGGAAAAATAAATGTGTCAGATTTAGGAATACAAAGAAAACTTTATGAAACAAAAACAAATTGTTTTTTGTTAGAAGAAAAAGACCTAAAACTTCCAATGAGAGATAATAAGATATCAAATAAAGGTACTTTTGGACATTTATCAGTGGTGATAGGGGATAAAGTTGGAGCAGGAATATTATGTGCTGATGCTGGGTTTTCTTTTGGTTGTGGATTGATTACTGTTATTTCAAAAGAGATAAAAAGGGTTCCTAACTATATCATGCAAAATAAAATTATTCCATCAAATACAACTGCATTATCTATTGGTATGGGACTTGGTACAAAATACGACAAATCTTTATTAGAGAACGAGATACCAAAAGTTATAGATGCAGATCTTTTTAGTGATGAAAATATACTCACTATTTTAGAGCAAAAAAATATAGTAATAACACCACATCCTAAAGAGTTTTGCTCTCTTTTACAAATGACCAATCTTGCTGATATAAGTGTAAAAGAATTACAGAACAATAGATTTAAATATGTAGAAATATTCTCCAAAAAGTATAAAAATGTTGTACTACTTTTAAAGGGTACAAATGTAATTATATCTGAAAATAAAAAAAGATATGTCAATAGTTTAGGTACATCAATACTCAGTAAAGGTGGAAGTGGAGATGTTTTATGTGGACTAATTGGTTCTTTATTAGCTCAAGGTTATAGTCCTTTAGATGCAGCTATTAATGGTAGCTTATCTCACACAATTGCAGCTAGAAAATATAATGGAAATAATTATTCAATGTCTCCACAAGATTTAGTTAAAGAGATTAAAAAACTATAAAGATAATTTCGATAACATACGTAAAACTAAGCAATAATGAATATAAATAAAAGGAAATAGACGAAAATGAACGATAACATTTTAAAAATAGGAAACTATGAATTTAACTCAAGATTAATTGTAGGAAGTGGAAAATATGATTCTTTTCAAACGACTAGAGAAGCTACGATAGCATCGGGGTCTGAGCTAATTACGGTTGCAATTAGAAGAGTAAATATTACAAATCCAAATGAAGAAAATCTACTTGATTATTTTAAAGACACAAATATTAAACTTCTTCCAAATAGTGCAGGGTGTTTTACAGCGGAAGAAGCTATTACAACATTTAGATTGATGAGAGAAGCTACTGGAATTGATATTATTAAACTAGAAGTTATTGGTGATGCTGCAAAAACTTTATATCCAGATGTTATTGAAACAATTAAGGCTTGTGAAGTATTAAAAAAAGATGGTTTTACAATTATGGCATATACGAACGATGATCCAATTATTGCTAAAAAATTAGAAGATGCAGGAGCTGATGCTATCATGCCATTGGCAGCACCTATTGGTTCAGGACTTGGTATACAAAATCCATATAATATTGCATTTATTAGAGATGCTGTAAGTATACCTGTAATTGTTGATGCGGGGCTAGGTTGTGCTTCTGATGGTGCGATTGCTATGGAACTAGGTGCAGATGGTATTTTAGCTAATTCTGCTATAGCTCAAGCGCAAAATCCTATGATGATGGCAGAAGCATTTAAGCAAGCTGTTATATCAGGAAGATTGGGATATAAAGCTGGAAGAATTCCTAAAAAAGCTTATGCAACTGCTAGTTCACCTATTGATGGATTAATTCAGTTTTAAGAAAACTATAATTTTTTGGTATAGCTATAAACCCTTTGTTTATCGCTATATTGAATAAATTTAAAAATTCTTTTGGAATATACTTGACAAATAAAATGATTTCTATTATAATTCCATCCACATTAAGACGATGTCTTTAGTGTTTAGTTCGGAGTGTAGCGCAGCCTGGTTAGCGCACCTGGTTTGGGACCAGGGGGTCGGAGGTTCGAATCCTCTCACTCCGACCATGTTTTTTTAAAACTTTTTGATAAATTTATATTTACTTATGGTAGGTATAGCTCAGTCGGTTAGAGCGTCTGGTTGTGGTTCAGAAGGTCGCCGGTTCGATCCCGGTTACTTACCCCATTAGAGAGATATGTAAATTTATTAAAATGCTTCCTTAGCTCAGCTGGATAGAGCAACGCCCTTCTAAGGCGTAGGTCACACGTTCGAATCGTGTAGGGAGTACCATTGATTACTATCAATTAACTACATTTATATATGCGGATGTGGTGAAATTGGTATACACGCCAGACTTAGGATCTGGTGCTTTACGGCGTGGAGGTTCAAGTCCTCTCATCCGCACCATTAGTGTAGTTACTTGATAGTAATCTTAATTAGCCCCTTGGTTAGGGGCTTTTTTTATGTCTAATTTTTATTTCAAATCATTATTTTTTAATTTTCAAGTACTAATTTATTTTGACTGTGTATAATACTTTTAAAAATATTTAGGAGTAAAGATGGATTTTAAAAAATTTGCAGATTTTTCACCATGCGATTATGCGGGACCTATAAAAAGAGATAGTTTTATGGATGCTGGAATAAAAGAACTCTGGAGTGAAATTCCACGTATATCAGGACCAGCATTTACTGTAAATATGGTACATGGAGATAATCTAGCATTACATAGAGCAATTTATGAAGCTCCCAAAGGTTCAGTTATCGTAGCTCAAACGAACTCAATGGACTATGCTGTAAGTGGAGGAAATGTATGTGCAATTGCCAAAGGTCTTGGTATTGCTGGATTTATTATCGACGGTGTTGTTCGAGATATTGGTGAAGTAAAAGAGATGAAATTTCCTATCTTTGGAAGAGGCGTTCATCCTATGCCTGGGACTAAAAAGGCAATTCTACCTTTAAATACTCCAATTGTAGCAGGTGGAATTTCTGTAAATCCTGGTGATATTATAGTTGCAGATGAAGAGGGTGTTGCTGTTATTTCTAAAGATATAGCTGAAGATGTATATGAGGAAACAAAAACTAAAATGGACGAAGAACATACTATGGGCTTCGAGCAATGGGCTCAAAATCATCGTAACAAAATAGACTCTTTTTATAAATAGCTTATAGTTAATATGGAAATCATTACTTTAGGTTTTCTTAGCGTACTGACATCCTTGATTGCAGGTGTTGTTGGTATGGGAGGAGGATTGATGCTGATTGCAATTCTTCCATCATTTTTACCGATTCACGCACTTATCCCTATACATGGGTTTACTCAGATGTTTAGTAATGTCTCACGAGCTTATTTCGGATATAAGCATATTCAATTTGAAGTTGTCCCAAAATTTTTAATAGGATCAATTATTGGGGTAAGTATAATAGCTTTTATTCTCGATATGATTTCATTTGAGTACATTCCATTATTTATTGGTTTCTATATTTTATTATCGTTATGGTCAAAAAGTTTTAATGAAAGTATAAAAAAATATGAAAATTATTACTTAATAGGTTTTTTACAATCTGGATTATCCGTAGTTGTGGGTGCGACTGGACCATTAACAACTACTTTACTTTTAAAAGACTACGAAGATAAAGATAAAGTAGTCTCAACTGCCGCTTTACTTATGAGTATCACACACAGTATGAAGGTGTTTGTATTTATCTATTTCGGGTTTAAATTTTCTGAATATATAGATATTATTCTAGTTATGGTAATTGGGGTTATTGTAGGTTCTTATTTAGGAACTAAATTACGAAATAAAATAAATGGAAAAAGGTTAGTATTTATAATTAAATTACTTTTGTCATTACTCGCAATAAAATTGATAATTGGTTTTATAGTTAGTATATTTTAGGATATTAGCGATATGATTCGGCTGGTTTGATTTTATAAAAGTCTGCTCTCATCATATCTTGAATATATTTTGTTTCAATAGTATGAATCGCAATTATTTCGACCTCTTGGTCTTTAAAATACCAGCCCTTATTTGTATCTTTTAAAGTTTTTTTTTGAAACAACTCATGGAGTTCTTCTTTTGATACAGTAAACTCTTCCATTATATATCCCTTTTAGAAATCAACTCTACTTTGAACATTTATCTCATTAATATTTACAAAGTCATTATTTAAATATTGTTCTACCGCAACTCTTCCTATCATTGCAGCATTGTCACTACAAAACTCCATAGGTGCTAAATGTAGTTTTGCATCAAAAGTATCACAAAGTGTTTCTACTTTAGTACGTAATGATTTATTTGCACTTGCTCCACCAACTATAGCGAAATTATGTGGAGGATTTGTTTTAAAGTATTTTTTTAGTTTCATCAAAATATGTTCTATTGCAGTTTTTTGAAAACTTGCAGAAATATTTGATATGGTCTCTTCTGTTATATTATTTGATTCTTCTTCTCTTAAAATGGCAAGTCTTACCGCATTTTTTAGTCCACTATAGCTAAATTGGATGAGAGGAGATTGTCTTAGAGGAACAGGTAATTCATATTTAGAGTCATCACCATGTAGTGCGAATTTTTCTATTACTGGACCACCTGGATAGCCAAGTTTTAACATTTTTGATACTTTGTCAAAACTTTCACCAAAACTATCATCTATAGTACTTCCTATAACTTTCATTTCATTTAAATTATTCGCAAGAATTAGTTGAGTATGTCCACCAGAAACTAAAAGTATAGTAATAGGAAATATAGCTTCTTTTTCGATAAATAAAGAGTAGATATGCCCTTTAAGGTGATTTACTCCTATAAGAGGTATTTTAAGACTTAAGGCTAAAGCTTTTGCCATAGTTACACCTTCTGTTAGTGTTACACTTAATCCTGGTGCATTTGTTACTGCAATAGCTTTTAAGTCTTTAAAATATTGAGTACACTCTTCTAGTATTTTTGGTAATGCTTCTATATGAAGCCTAGCAGCTAACTCAGGAACTACACCACCATAAACACTGTGCTGCAATTCTTGTGAAATTTTTTTATGTAATAAAAGTTTTTTTGTTTTTATTTCAGTTATGGCGATACTGCTGTCGTCACAAGAAGATTCAATACTTAAAATCATTTTGTTTTACTCTCTTCACATTCTCTCTCTATCCAATCTACGGCACAACTTAATTCACCAAATCCACTATCAGCATTGATATGTCCAGCATCATCTAATATTTTTAGTCCAATATTAAGTTCGGCATGTAGTTCTATCGCTTCTTCTACACTAAGATATGGATCATTTGTACTTCCTACCATTATTATCTCTTTTGCATTTAACTTTTTTGGCACAGGATAAGGAAAGAAGCTTTTTAATTCTTCTATGTCACAAGTTTTTCTTACTGGTGCAACGAGCATTAATTTATCAAGTTCTTTCAATTCATGTGCATTTGCAAAATGAAACCATAATATATTTGCCAATGAATGACAAACTACAATATCTGGTTGAAATTTGTTGTATTCTTCCTTCAATACTTCTATCCATTCTTTAAAATCAGGTAAATCTCTCTTTGGAAAATTAGGAAAAGAAACTTGATAGTTTTTTTTTATTAGTTCTTTTTCGAGCCACCATTGCCAATGTGGCTCATCACTACCACCCCAACCATGAAGTATGAGTACTTTCTTCATTATTTTAATTTCCTTACACATCTAACATATTTTGGATACGTTCTATTTTGATAATAAATAGAACCACTTTTAAAAAAAACATAATATCCATACTCTCCAAAGTTTCGTAACCATGTTCTATCTTTTAACCAATAGTTATCTCTTCTAACATTTTTAAACGCTTTATTTATCATCAATTGGGCACGAACCCTTTTTTTATCAATAATAGTTTCAACATTTTTAACTGTAGGGAGTTCCCAATCAGTAAAACCACTTAGTGTGAGTTTTTCACAATATTCAATTGCTTGATCTTGAGTAACTAGTATTTTAGTATTTGCTTTTGTATCTTGCCACATTAGTTTATTTTTATCATCAATTACATAGTTACCACTTTTTGTAAGTTTAGCAGCAGATAATGCAAGGAATGAGATACATAATAAAGTAAAAATTTTCATAACAAGCCCTTTATAGTTTTATACTATATTTTTTTCTTTCGAGTCTATCTACAATTTTTTTATCCAATACTTGAATATCTAATTTTGAGTCTTCTAAAAATACAAGTCCAACAAGCTCTTTACAATGTTTTTCTTTCTTTTCTATACTTGTATGTTTTTTCCACTCTTCAAATTTATCTTCATAAATCTCTACAATTTTATCTTCTTGATGTTTTCTTTCTAATACTAAAGCAATAGTTAAAATTAGCAGCATTATAAAAGGTATTGTCATATCACCCATTTGCAAAAATCCTTACTTGTTTGTCTATTTCCATTATATCATCTAATGAAGTGATTTTTACATTATTAAAATAATTTAGTGCTTTTAGTGATGTATCTGCAATATCTAAAAAGCCAATATCTCCACTTAAAAATCGAGCAACTGCTACTTCATTTGCTGCATTTAGAACTACTCCTAAATTTTCATTTTGAAGTAATTCATCTTTTATTTCCCAAATATTGTATCGTGAAGTTTCGATTTTTTTGAATTCAAGGTTTTGTAATTCAAGTAAATCAATTGGTTTTAATATAGGTGTTTCTACTTTTCCCAAAATTGCATAAGCAATAGGTAATTGCATATTTGCATGTGCCAAATGCGCAGTTGTACTCCCATCTACAAAATTGATCATTGCATGAATAATTGATTTTGTTTCTATAATTGCATCACATGCAGTTGTATCAAATAACCATTTAGCCTCAATAAGTTCAAAAATTTTATTTGTCATTGTTGCACTATCTATTGTGATTTTATTTCCCATAGACCAGTTAGGATGATTGAGTGCTTCTTTTATTGTAACATCTTTTAATTTATCGAGTGGATAATCTCTAAAGCTACCACCTGATGCTGTGATAGTTAAACTATCCACAGCTTTTTCCTTATCCATGAGATACCAAAGACCAAAATGTTCGCTATCAATTGGTGTAATGTAAGACATATCTATAAATTTTCCTGCAACTACAAGTGACTCTTTATTTGCTAATGCAACTCTTTTTTTACAAGCAATAGCTTTTAAAGTTGGTTGTAATCCAAAAAAACCGACAAGTGCATTTACAACAAGATTTGAAGATGAACTTTCAATGGCATTTAAAATTGCTTCTTGTCCTGATTGTACGTTTTTGTGATTTACTTTTGAAATATCATCTTTAGAAGCGATAATAACGAGTTTAGGAGAAAATTCATTTAATTGAGTATTTAAAAGCTCAATATTGTTCCCTGCAACCATGATTTCGATATCAAGATTAAATTGCTTAGCAATAGAGAGGCTATTTACCCCAATAGAACCCGTACATCCAAGTACTATCAAGCAAATAACCTTAATAATACTAGCATGATAATCCCACCAAATAAATAACCATCAGTTCTATCTAAAATACCACCATGACCGGGTAAGATATTTCCACTGTCTTTTACATCAGCTTCTCTTTTTAAATAACTTTCAAATAAGTCACCAAACACAGATGCAATTGCAACTACAAGTGATACCCCAATAGCCAGAACAAAATTAATCTCTTCAGGAGCAAAAATCAGCCCTAAAATAGCAGCAGTGATAACTCCACCTGCAACACCTTCTAGAGTTTTATTTGGACTTGTTTCACAAAATTTTGTAGAACCTACCGTTTTACCTACAAAATATGCACCTATATCTGTACCTGCTACAACTGCAACTAGCCATAATATTGATTCAATTCCGTATGATACGTACAAAGAAAATAAAAACAGAAATGAAGCTATTGGATACATAAGTGGTAAAAATAAATTTTTATTAAATTCTTTTGTATATGCAAGGATTGAAGCAAAAAGAATACCAACAACAAAAACTAAATCTTCTGGTTTTGGATAAAAATAGGCAACTATCCAAATAAGAATAGCATAAACATAAATTTTATCGTCATTACTGTTAAATAAATTCATTGCTTCTTTTACTGCAATTAACATTGGTATACCAAAGAATAACCAAGTTAATGGAATTGAATTTATATAACCTACTGTTAAAAATATTATTAATAAAACAATTCCTGTTTTAGCTCTTGTACCTGTAAACATCTCTAACATAATATATCCTAAATGATTTTTTTATTATTATACAAAATTATAAGTAAATAGTTAATTACTTTATAATTATTATGATATATTATTATGATATATTATTATCATAAATATTTATTGAATTGAGAGTATAGAATTAAATGAAAATTAGAAATTGTTTTAAAATTTGTGGATCAATAGTCCTCCTTATTATTTTTAGTGGTTGTAGTAAATTAGATAATTTTAAAGAAAATGTTTCCCTTTCTTTTTATTCTCAAGAAAAATCTGAAAATGATGTAAAAGATAAACAAATATTGAAGATGTACCAATCAAACTTTGCATATGGTAAAATTAGTACTTTAGATAGTAGAAAGTTTTCTAGAAAATATGCACAAACAGGATTATGGTTACCTTACAAATTTATAAAAAAAATAGGTGGTGGTATATATTTTTTAAATAAATATGACAGTAGAAAAATACCTATTTTATTTGTACATGGAGCAGGAGGAACGCCTTTAGATTGGGAGTATATAATTCAAAAATTAGATAAAACAAGATATCAACCAATTATAGTTTCATACCCATCAGGTGTGAAGTTAAGTTATACTGTAGATATTATCAATGAAAATTTAGAAAAATTACTAACTGAATATGATATAAATAAGATGGTTGTTATCGCTCATAGTATGGGAGGACTCATCTCTAAGTCTTTGATAAAAGAGTTAAATAAAAATAAAAAAAGAGTAGACTTATTTATTACTTTATCTACACCATGGGGTGGTCATGCAGGTGCTACTAATACAAAAGACCTACCATATTATATTCCTTCATGGAATGATATGAAAAAAGATAGTCAATTTATTAAGTTATTAAAAAATAATAATATCTTTAATGGTGTAAATCATTATTTAATATTTGGATATAAAGGTAAAATAACTTTATATGGTCGAGATAATGATGGAACAATTTCTATTGAAAGTCAACTATCTCAATACGCTCAAGATGGTGCTATCAGTATTTTTGGTTTTAATGAAAACCATACAAGTATTCTTATTTCCAAGAAAGTATCTAAAAAAATAAATATAATATTAAATGATAAGCTTTAATATAGTAGAATTTTATTTAAAATAATAAAGGACAGTACCTATACATGATAACAAGCGACACACTAAAAAACGTTTTAATTAAATATTTAAATTTAGAAGATATTACAGCAGATGAGATTGATGATAAAGATCCACTATTTGGTGATGAAGGTATAGGATTGGATTCCGTTGATTCTATTGAATTGGTACTTGCAATAGAAAAAGAATTTGGTGTTAAAATTAATGATTCTAAACAATATGATGTAATTTTTGCATCAATTGAAAATTTATTAAAATACATTAATGATTCGAACAATTCTTGATATCTCAATCTTCTAAAAAAGTTTATATAACACATAGCAGTAGTTGTTGCTGTGCGGGAAAAAATAACGAAGAATTATTTCACAATATATGTAACTCTAGAAGTGGAATTACTCAAATAAAAAACTATTTTCAAAATCTTTCACCATCCGTAGGATTGATTAAGTCTGATCAGATTTTTTATGAAATTTTAACTAAACAA
Source organism: Arcobacteraceae bacterium (assembly GCA_028375605.1). Taxonomy (GTDB): domain Bacteria; phylum Campylobacterota; class Campylobacteria; order Campylobacterales; family Arcobacteraceae; genus JAIOSF01. The sequence continues at coordinate 47,102 of JAONGR010000001.1, read as the reverse complement.
ATTGAAGAGATATTAGATAATAGCAATTTAAAAGATTTTGAAGATACATTACTTGTTATAGGTTCTTCTGTTGGTGGGATGAATAACACTGAGAATATATTTTTGAAAAGCAAAGAATATAAAAATATAAATCCAAAATTACATAATATAAATGCAATTTCTCATATCATTGAAGGAGAACATAAATTCAGGGATAGTATATCTTTTTCAACTGCTTGTACCTCTAGTGCTAATGCTATGGGATATGCCTATGAAGTTTTATCTAAAGGATTGTATTCAAATGTATTAGTAGTTGGTATAGATCAAATATCTAAAACTACAGTTGGTGGTTTTTTATCACTTGGTGTTTTATCATCAAATACTTGCAAACCTTTTGATGAATCTCGGGAAGGTATGAATGTAGCAGAGGGGATAGTCTCAACTTTATTACAAACAGTACCAAATGAAAATTGTGTAGAACTTTGTGGGGTTGGATATAGTTCTGATGCTCATCATATGACTCATCCTCATCCAGATGGTAAAGGAGCTCAAAAATCTATGCAAAATGCATTAGATTCAGCTAATAAAAAAGCTAAAGATATACAGTACATAAATGCACATGGAACAGGTACTATGGCAAATGATCATGCTGAAGCAAATGCAATTGAAGCTATTTTTGGAAAAGATGTTTATGTAAGTTCCACAAAATCAGTTACAGGGCATACTTTAGGAGCTGCTGGTTCTTTGGAAGCTGTAATTTCATCGTTAGTAATTTTGAACCAAGTTATACCTAAAGTTACAAATATGAATGTTGCAGAAAATAATAATATTTTATTTCCTATGGAGAATAAAGATTTAGATATTAAATATGTTATGAGTAATTCATTTGCTTTTGGTGGAAATAACTGTAGTTTGATATTTGGACGTGTAAAATGAAACAAACAAAAAAAATAAACCTGCAAATATTAGATGCATGTGTTGTATTAGATAAGACTGAAATAGTAGATTTAAATACAAAAAAATTAGTGCCTAAAATGGTTACGCGAAGAAGGTTAACCCGAGCTTCAAAAATTGCAATCTATTTAGCTTCCAAAGTAAATTATTCAAATGAAAGAATTTTATTTGGGAGTAGTTTTGGAGAATTATTAGCTACAGATACTATTTTAAATTCTATTGCAGATAATGAACCTATTAGTCCAACACATTTTCAAAACTCTGTTTATAATACGGCGATCTCTTATTTATCAATTTTATCTGGTAATGAAAAAGAGATAATGACAATTTCAAGTGGAGACAATACCTCAAAAAATATTTTGAAATCTGCCGCTGTAAAAGCATTAGATGGAGATGAATTACTTCTTATGGGTATAGAAACTTTAAATATTCCGAATATTAATGATGTAAATGATTGTATTGAATATTTGGAATGTGGTGTTGCTTTAAGAGTAAAATTCACCGAAGAAACTGCAAATTTAAAAGTCGATTCAAAAAAAATTATAAAAATACCAAACTCTTTAGTTGAATTATATAATGTAGCAATAAATACTAGAACAGAACAAAATAATATTATAGAAGTAGAACTATGAAGTTACCACACCAAGAGCCATTAATTTTTGCAAAAAAGATATGCTCTTTAAATGAAAAAGAAGCAAGCGTTCAATGTAGTTTTGAAGAAACTCCTTCTTTAGCTGTGTTTATTGAAGCCGCAGCTCAGTCTAGTGCTGCATTTTTTCAAGAAGGAAATTATAAATTAGGATTTTTAGCAAATGCAAAAAATATAGTATGGTTAAATAAAACTGTAGATAAAGAATTTATTATTAAATTGACTCTCAATTTAACTTTTGAAACCATGAGTAATTATAGTTTTATTGTTTGTAGTATTGATGAACAAATTACGGTTTGTTCTGGTGAATTTACTGTATCAATACAGTAATCAAAATAATAAAAAAGGAAAATATTTGAATATAACTTCTAAATTATATAATCTTATAAGTAATGATAATGAAACAATTATCTTACAATTAACTGATGCTTCACATCCTATTTTTAAAGCACACTTTCCTTCAAATCCAATTCTTCCCGGTTTTTGTCATATAGAGATGTTATCAGAAGTTTTGTCTGATAACATTACAAATATTGTACTTTTAAAATTAAGAAAAAAAACATTACCAAATGAAAAGATTTTTTATAAGATAATAAATAAAGACGCAAGAAGAAAAGTTAAAATAGTAGATGAAGAAAATACACTAATAGGTAATATAACATATGAATATAATAACAATAATTCCCACATACAATAATCCATTAACAATTAAAAGTGTTGCTAGTGATGTTATTTCAAATGGCTATAAATTAATTATTATTGATGATGGTTCGTCTGTAGTAGTTGAAAGTTTATTTAACGAAGAGGAAAAAGAAAATATAATTTTTTTGAGACATGAACGGAATCAAGGAAAAGGCAGAGCAATAATTACAGGGGTAACCAAAGCTAAAGAATTAGGCTATACACATGTAGTTAGTTTAGATGGAGATGGACAACATCTTGCCTCGCAATCTAAATTTTTGATTGAAGCTTGTTCTGGAGATGAGATTATTATAGGTGCAAGAAATTTTGAAATAGCAAATATTCCAAATGGTTCAAAGTTTGGTAGATGGTTTAGTAATTTTTGGGCAACATGGGATACTGGTCAAGAGATAACTGACTCTTTATCTGGATTTAGAGTCTATCCTATATCTATATTGACATTACCAATTAAAACAAACCGTTTTGATTGGGAGATGGAAGTAATTGTAAGACATGCTGATGCGAATAAAAATATAAAAGAAGTTGTAACTGAATGTTATTATCCTACAGCAGAAGAGAGAGTAAGTCATTTTAGAAAGTTTTCCGATACTATGGCAATAGTGTGGGTTCATCTTCAAATTTTACCTTTTAAATGGCTGCGATACTTTTTGAATATTTTTAAAAAGAATTAAAGTGAAGACCAAACAAAGAGGGAGTGGCTGGAGTATTAATCTAGTTTTTACCCTTTATAAAATATTAGGGTATAAATTTATTTATCTTTTAATGTATCCAGTAAGTTTTTTTTATTTTTTATTTTCTACAAATGTAAAAAAATCAATTAAAGATTATTATGATACTATCGGTGTTCCATTTTCAAATATGGTATATTTTGAACATTTAAGAATATTTGCTATTTGTATGGTTGATAGGTTTATTACTAAGCTTACTATTGAAGAGTATGATTTTAATTATGATGCTAAAGAAAAAATGTCTGACCTTTTAAAGAATGGATGTATAGTTCTTCATTCTCATTATGGAGGATGGGCAGCGTCAGCTAATAATGATACAAAAGATATTAATAATAAAGTTAATATAGTAATGAAAGAGGTATTATCTGAGAGTATCAAAGATATTGAAAACTCTAGAGACTTAGAAAATAATTTAAATATTATCGATTTAAATAAAGGTGGAATTACTGTTTCTATAGAGATAGCAAATGCCTTAATGAATGATGAAATCGTTGCAATTATGGGTGATAGAGCTTCAAATAAAAGCGGTGAATTAGGAATGGACTTTTTTGGTAAAGAAGCATTTTTTAATAAAAATCCATTTCAAATAGCATATAAAACAAATAAACCTATTTTAGTTTATTTTGTTATTTTTAAATCTATGAAAAAATATAGTGTAGAGTTCACTAAAATAGAATTAGATAAGACGTTAGAAGAAAAAGTAGCTGTAAAAAAAGCTATGAAAGTTTACATTAAAATGTACGAAAAAACAATATTAAATCATCCAAATCAATGGTTTAATTTTTATAACTTTTGGGAGAAAAAATGAAATTAAATATAGACAAAAGACACATAACACTTAGCGAAATTACAAATGCATCTTGTATTGAAATATCAAATAATGAAGAGTTTACGAAATTTATTAATCACACACACGATTTTATGATGGATACAATTAAGCAAGGTAAACCAATTTATGGAATTACTACAGGGTATGGAGATGCTGGAAGAAATTATGTTAATTATGAGGATGCTGCAAAACTGCAAACAAATCTTTTTAGATTTCATGGGTGTGGAATCGGTGTAAATCTTAGTTATGAAGTTTGTCGGTATGCTGTAATTTGTCGAACAATTTCTTTAAGTAAAGCACGTTCTGGTGTTTCATTAAATCTTTTACACCGACTTGAGATGTTAATCGAAAAAGATATCATTCCTGTGATCCCCTCTCAAGGTTCAGTAGGAGCTAGTGGAGATCTGACTCCATTATCTTATATAGCGGCAGTTGTAGCAGGGGAGAGAGAAGTATATTATAAAGGTGAAATTAAAGATGTAATGGAAGTTTATAATGAACTAAATATCACACCTTATGAATTTGAACCCAAAGAAGCTTTAGCTATTATGAACGGCACAACAATTATGAGTGCTATTGCTCTTAAGGCGATTCAAGAATTTGAAGTTATCTTAGACTCTATGGAATCTTATGTTTCTGGAATGTTCGAGGTGTTATTAGGAGATGATACTCCAGTTGCTGACTTTGTACATGATTCTAAACCATTTTCTGGACAAATTACAAGTGCAAAAAATATTCAGAATAAAATTCAAGGTTCAAAATTGACTCATGGTAGAGATGATAGATATGATAGATTTTTTGCTGATAATAATTTAAATATTCAAGATACATATTCTATGAGATGTGCACCACAAGTTTTGGGAGTAATTAGAGACAATTTAGATATTTCAAAGAATTGGGTAGAAACAGAAATAAACTCTGTAAATGATAATCCTCTTATTGATGGTGAAAATAAAAAGATTTATACTTCTGGAAATTTTTATGGAGGATATGTAGCACATGCAATGGATACACTTAAAATTTGTGCTGCAAACTTGGCAGACCTTTTAGATAAAGAATTCGCATTATTAGTTGATCATAAATTTAATCGTGGTTTAGGTGAAAATTTAAAACTTTCTAAAGAACCATTTTTTCATGGGTTTAAAGCTATGCAAATAAGTTTAAGTTCACTAAGTGCAGATGTAATTAAAAATACTACTGCTGCCTCAATTCACTCAAGACCAACAGAATCATTAAACCAAGATAAAGTTTCTATGGGAACTACAGCTGCAAATGATTTTGCTAAAATGATGCCAGATTTACATAATATGCTTTCAATTGCTTTTATAGGGATGGCACAAGCTGTTGATATTAGAGGTAAAGATGAAGTATCTCCTTATCTTAGAAATATCTATGATGAAATAAGAACAATTGTAGAACCTCTTTTAGAAGATAGAAGAATGGATGGGGATATTCGAAATATCAAAGTTTTATTAAAAGATGCAAAATTTATTTAAGAAAGAGATACCGATGGAATTAAAAAAAGTATTAGTAACAGGTGCAACAGGTTCCATAGGTGAAGCAATTGTAAAAGAATATGCGCAAAATGGTTATTTTGTGTATGTTCATTATAATAGTAATAAAGAAAAAGCACAAAATATTCTTGATTCTATTGAGCATGGGGAATTAATAACTTTTAATATGCAAGATAAAACTTCGATTAAAAGTGCATTAGAAGATTTATCTGTAGATGTGTTAGTAAATAATGCTGGAATTATTAAAGATAATCTTTTTTTCTTTATGGAAGATGATGAGTGGGAATCTGTAATCAATACAAACTTAACAGGATTATATTATATAACTAAAATGATTTCCAAAAATATGATGATGAATAAACAAGGTAGCATTGTTAATGTTGCATCTATTTCTGGAATTAGTGGTAACTCGGGACAAGCAAATTATTCAGCTTCTAAGGGTGGTGTTATTTCATTGACAAAAACGTTAGCTATAGAACTCGGTCGCTATAATATACGTGTGAATGCCTTAGCACCAGGTATCATAGAATCAGAAATGATAGAAGATATTCCAAATAAAAAAGAACTCAAAAAAGCTATTCCATTAAAACGATTTGGGAAAGTAGAAGAGGTAGCAAAATGTGCCTATTTTATAGGGCATGACGCAACATACGTAAGTGGTGAAGTTTTAAATATTAGTGGAGCTATGGTTCGATAATTTATGAGAATAATTTTATCTATTCTTTATGCTCCTATTATATTATTTACACTACATAATTTTGGTGTAGGTATGGATGATGTAATAGCTCTAAAAGCTTTTCCTCTTACTATGTCTATCATTGTAACGTTCCTCATATATTTATCTTATATAAAAAAAGATTCGATAGTTTTAAAATATGCTAAAAAATTTATAAAAAAAGAGATATCAAAAGAAGAGCAAAAATATATTCAACAATCTACACTTTATTGGGTAGGGGTTAGTTCTGTAAATGTTATTATTCATTTTTTCTTATTTATAGGAGATGAAGTTGTAATATGGGCATTTTATAGTTCTATTGGATGGTATGGTGTCTTTATAATGGGTGCCATTTTACAATTTTTACATAGAAAGTTTATATTTTTAAAGAGGATGAATGATTAGATTTTTTTTAATTACAGTATTATTATTTACGGTTTCAAATGCTTCAGTAATACATTTTGAAGAGGAGAAATATGTTGAAGTTATAGATAATAGTTTATATAAAAAAGGGACTTTAGAATTTATAAAAAATAAGATAAAGTTGAAATATAATAACTCTTCACGAATTTTAATTTATGAAGATGATACTTTAACTATATTAGTAGATAATGAAATACAAAAAATAGATTTAAAAAATCAATTGTCAATTAAAATAGTTTTTTTACTAATAGATTCAATCTATAAAAATAAATATGGTGTTATTAAAGAATATTTTACAATTGATAAAGAAAAAAATGTAAACTATCTGACTCCAAACAAAAACTTAAAGAATTATATACTTTCTGTAGAATTCAAAAAAAATAAAGCTCTTGACTACATCATAATCAAAATGAAAAATGGAAATATTACAACAATACGTGAGATAAATGAGTAAATATATTAACTATATTTTTTTCTTTTTACTTTTATGTATCTTCTTTATTTTTGATATGAGTAGTAAGATATCTACAAATATACAAGAGATTCTTCCCTCTTCCCAAAAGAAAGAGTTATTAATAGAATTCTCAAAATTTGAATCTAATAAAAAAATATTTTTAACAATAAAAGGTAGTGATAAAGAGTCTTTGCAAAAACTTCAAAAGATTGAAAATGAGTTTTTAAAAATTGATGGTGTAAAAAAAGAAGACTTTAAAAGTAACTCAAAATTTTTAGAATACCAAAAAAAATACCAGTTATATCTAAATGACTTAAATATTGAAAAATTAGACAAAATTGATGTCGATAAAGAATTGAGAGTTTTATATAATAGTATATTTGATTCTTTCCTTACGGTTAATATAGATAAAAATGATCCTTTTTCTATTATAGAAAAAAAGGATAAAAGCCTAAATATTAAAAATGGTAAATTATTATTAGGAGAATATGGATATCTGAGTATATTTACTATAGAAAATAAAAATAGTTCGTTAAGAGATTATTCCAGAATTTATGATAAGATAAAAACTATAGAAGAAGAATATAGTGAAATTAAAAGTTTTTCTTCTATATATTATTATGTAGAAAATTCTAGATATATAAAAAATGATGCTTCAAACATAGTTATTTTAGCAACTTTAGTTTTGCTTATTTTGTATATAGTATTTTTGAGAAATATCAAATTACTTATTAATACTTTTTTAACACTTGGTTCATCTGCCTTACTCTCGATAATTGTTTTGGTTTTACTATATGATAAAATCTCATTATTTGTTTTGGTATTTGGGATATCTATTAGTACTATTGCCATAGATTATATGTTCCATCATTATTTTCATAAAAATTATGAAGATAAATTAGGGTTTAATAAAGATGTTTTTATCGGATTCTTGACAACTTTTATTGCTTTTTTTATTTTAAGTTTTGTTGATTTTTTACTTATTAAACAAATAACGCAATTTGCAATGATCTCTCTTTTCTCTTCATATCTTATTTTTGCATTTTTGTATCCATATATAAAATTTAATCAAAATAAATTTAAATTTGAAATTAAAAGTTTCCCTATTTTTAAAAGTAAATATGTGTTGTTTTTTTCTATTATTATATTAGGATATTCGTTTCAAAATTTAAATTTTAATTTTGATGTTCAGTCTTTAAATTATGATAACAAGAAGTTAAAAGAAAAAGAGCTTTTCTTTAAAAATAATTTACTAAATGAAAATAGACAAGCCATAATAATAAAAGCAAAAACTATTGAACAACTTATAATTTACAATGAACAGATCAAAAAAATAGATACACCTTTACAATCATCTTTAAATAGCCTAATAAGTAGCGATAGATTTTTATTAAAACATAATCAATTACAAAAGTTAGATTTAGAATCTTTAAATGCAAAAATTATTTTACTATCATCTCAAATAGGTTTTAAAAAAGATACTTTTACTTTAGCATATAACTATGATATGCCAGTTCCACAATATTCATATAAAAGACTAAAAGAGTTTAATCTTTCTATTCAAAAATTTAAAGATGAATATGTATCAGTAGTTTATCTATCACCGGATAAAATAGAGGAGATAGAAAATTTTGATTTTGTTTATTCTGTCAATATCAAACATCTTTTTGAAAAAAGTCTCGAAGAGGATTTAGATAAGATGATAAATTTGGGATTACTTAGTTTGTTTTTTATAGTAATTGTTATTATGCTTACAAGTAAGGGTAATATCTTGTATTCTATGAGTTTTTTACTATTACCAAGTGCTTTTATATTTTTATATTTAAGTTTTATTGAGATAAATATTTTACATATATTTATGTTTTTTATTATTTTAGCTATTAGTGTTGATTATTCTATATACTCAAGAAGTTGTAATACTAGTGCTACAAAAAAAGCTATTATATTTTCAGTATTGAGCTCTTTTTCTGGTTTTGGAGTACTTGTTTTTTCATCGATAACATCACTATACTCCATAGGAAGTGTTGCAAGTTTGGGTATAATGGCAATTTTAATTTTAATATTATTTGAAGAGGTACAATATGAATCTTAAAATCTTGAATGATAATGGTTCGGCTAGTTTATATACGATAAATGAAGAGAGTCTTTTCGATAGGGAGCTAACTGATAAAGTATCATATATTAGTTCAAAGTCAAAAGAACAGAATGCATTGAAAATTTTTAAATCTTATTTTAGTAATGCAAAATCAATATTATTTGATGAATCAAATAAACTTTTAGTTGAAAAATTAGATGAGTTAAATATATGTGAATATGATAATACTCAAACTCAAAATACTATTTTTGATAATAAAGATTTTTCTTTTATATATTTTACTAGTGGAAGTACAGGAGAAAGTACTGCTGCACTTAAAACGAAAGATAATATTGAAAGTGAAATAAAAGCATTAAGTGAATTATTAAAAAAATATGAAATTAATAAGGTTGTTGTAACAGTTCCTTTTATTCATATCTATGGATCGTTGGCTGGTTTGTTTTATCCATATTTTAATGATATTGATATAGTACTAAGAGAACATTTCTTACCTCATGATTTACTTGATGCAATAGATGAAAATACTTTGGTTGTGACTACTCCTTTATATATAAAAGCTTTAAATAAAATATCTTCAGTGAAAAACTTATCTAAATCTTTATTTTTAAGCTCAACTGCACCACTTGGTCAAGATGACGCAAAAATATTTAATGATAAATTTTCTTGTGATATTATGCAATTATTTGGTTCAACAGAAACAGGTGGTATTGCTTATAAGTTTAATTGTGAAACTCTCTGGACTCCTCTAACTGATGTAAATATACTGACAAATGAAAAAAATGAATTAAAAGTGATATCTCCCTTTGTATCAAAAGAATTATATGAAAATAAGTTCCAATCTACTAATGGCGAAATTCAAACTTTTGATTTTATAGAATTGTATGGGAATCAATTTAAATTAATAGGACGAAGTTCTCAAATTTTAAAAATAGCAGGTAAACGTTACTCAACAATTCAAATTGAAAATATTTTAGAATCTCAAAAAACAATAGAGAAAGCCTTGGTATATGTAAAGAATGATAAAGATTCTTTACGAGGTGAAGTATTAGATATAACATTAGAAACGAAAGAAGAATTTAGTATAAAAGAGATTAAAAAAATACTTCAATCAAATCTTTCAAATCTAAAGTTTTCTATGGATTTAAAATGTGTAGATAAAATACCAACTTCTAGTGTAGGCAAAAAATTGAGAATAGATACTTAAATTATGGCGATAAAAATAAAACTACTTACTAAATCATATTCCGATTATCCTGTTTTAAAGGATTTAAATCTAGATATAAAACAAGGTGAAGTTTTTGGATTACTTGGACCTAATGGTGCTGGAAAAACTACATTGATATCTATTTTAAATTATTTAGAATCTAAAGATAGTGGAGAAATTTCTATACTCGGAAAAGATTATGCTAAAGAAAAAGCATATATACAAAAGAACTCAAGCTATATTCCTCAGTCTTATGCTTTTTATCCTGAATTAACTACTTATGAAAATTTGGAATTTTTTGCAGCCCTTTATGGTATTCAATCTTGTGATATAAAAGAAAAAACAACTGATGCAATTAAGATGACGGCATTGGAAAAGTTTAAAAATAAAAAAGCAAAAGACTTTTCAGGTGGATTAAAAAGAAGACTAAATATTGCGATTGGACTTTTAAATGATCCTAAAATTTTATATCTTGATGAACCCACTGTAGGTATTGATCCTCAATCAAGAAAATATATCTTGGATATAATAAAAAATATTAATAAAATAAAAAATACAACTATTATTTATACTTCCCATTACATGGATGAAATAGAATATTTATGTGATGAAATAGCTATATTAGATAATGGCAATATAATAAGAAAAGATACAAAACAAAACCTAGTAAATGAAAACTTCCTTGTTAAAATATATTTAGAAAATAATATAGTTGAGATTAATACAAATAATGGTTTTGATGATTTAGTAAATGCCTTTAGTGATATTAAAAATGAAAATAAAAAAATTGTATCTATTGACTATGGAAATAAAAGTTTAGAAGAGATGTTTTTAAAAATTACAAAACAGGAATTAAGAGACTAATGTTTAGATATATCCTTAAAAAAGAGTTTTTACTTGTATTTCGAAATTTACATGCATTATTAGTACTTTTTGTAATGCCAACCGCTTTTATCATAATCATGTCTTTGGCTTTACAAAATACATATTCAAATAGTATAGATGTTAAATTTAAAGTTTTAGTATCAAGTGAAACGAAAAGTAAATCTATAAATGATTTATTAAGTAAACTAGAGGATAATAATTTTTTTGAAATAAGATATGTTGATGGTGTTATAAATGACAAAAATATTATATATAAGCGAGACTATGATTATTTAGTACATATTCCTAGTGATTATTTAAAAGCAATTCAGAAAAATGAAGATACAAAAATTGATCTTTATTCTAAACCTGATAGTTCAATTCAAAATATAAATTTATTAAAAAATTTATTAAGTTCAAATATAAGTAAACAACTTATAAAAAATCTTTTAGTTCAACTGGATGTAGATACAACAAAAACAAAAGATTTTTACTCTAATATTCAACATCATTATGTCTCAAAACAAAATAGTTTTAAAATCACATCAGTACAGCAAAGTGTTCCTGCATGGCTTATATTTTCGATGTTTTTTATACTTATTCCTATATCAAATACTTTTATAAATGAAAAAAACTTTGGTACACTAAATAGGATTAGAAGTATAAATGTTTCAATGTTTCCAATTCTTATGGGTAAAGTGATTCCCTATTATGTTATTAATTTAATACAAGTATGTTTTATGATAGCAGTTGGTGTATATATGATGCCATTATTAGGTGCTGATTCTTTACAGATAAAAGGGAATATTGGCTTGATTTTTATTTTAGCTTCGGCAGTATCCTTAGCTGCTATTGCTTTTGCCTTAGTGATTGCAAACATAGCCAAAAAAAGTGAAGACGCTACATCAATTGGTGGTATCTCAAATATTATCCTAGCGGCTCTTGGAGGGATAATGGTACCAAAATTTATCATGCCTCAAAGTATGCAAGAGTTGTCTAATTTATCTCCGATGTCATGGGCACTAGATAGTTTCTTGGAACTTTTTGTAAATGGTGGAACTTTTGTAGATATTCAAAATTCACTTTTTAAATTATTTGTTTTTGCTATAATATGTTTTTTTATTGCATATATATTACTACAAAGGAAAAAATAGAATGATTGGTTCAGAAGATAACAGATTAAAACTAGAATTAAAAGAGCTTATAATAGAAGAATGTGACAAAGAAGTTGATGCAGATGAAATATCTGATGATGAAATACTGTTTAGTGAAGAATGCATATTAGAATTAGATTCTATGGATGCATTGCAAATCTCTATGGCACTTCAGAAAAAGTATGAGGTAGTAGTGACTGATAGTAAAAAACTAAGAAAAGTTATGGTTTCTATTAATACATTAGCTGATTTTATTCAGCCAGAATAGTTATGAAGAATAACTGTTATATTATAGGAAAATCCTTATCTTGTAGTTTAGGTACTACGAAAGAATCTATTGTTAAGAGTGTTAAAAATTTAGATCAATGTAATTATGAATCATTTTTAGAAGAAAAATTTAAAGAAAAAAATTTTTATAAAATAGATGGTTTTACATCTTCCTCAAATAATTATTTTTTTGAAATTTTAAAAAAAGTGATTGATGATGCACTGAAAGATGCTTCTTTATCTGCAGTAGATGCAGAAGATTTACATATATTTTTAGGTTCTACTTCTATGGGCATATCAATCAATGAAGAAGAAAATGAAAAATTTCATAATAATGAATCAAACGATGAACTAGTTAATATCCGGTATGGATTTATAGGTACATTTATTGAGGAATATATTAAAAGTAAATATAAGTCATTGGTTCTTGCAACAGCATGTACTTCTAGTATCAATGCTTTTTCGTATGCATCTAAACTCATAATGCACAGTAAAATAAAAAAAGCAATAGTAATAGGTATTGAGCTGTTTAACAAGAGCACATATGATGGATTCTCATCATTTATGTTACTTTCACAAGAAAATATTTACAGACCTTTTGATTCTCGTAGTGATGGTATAATTTTAGGAGAAGGGTGTTCTGCTGTTATTTTAAGTGCAGATAAAAATAAAGATGATGATTTTAGATATCTTGCCTCTTCAAATATTTGTGATAATTATTCTGAAACGACAAGTGATCCTACTGGAAAACCGATTTTACAATGTTTGGAAACCACAATAGAAAATGCAAATATACAATTAAATGATATTGATTTGATAAAAGCACATGCAACAGGAAGTGAAAATAATAATACCTCTGAATCCAATGCATTAAATACTCTTTTTAAAAAATGGAATCACAAAATAAAAGTAACCGCAATCAAACCATACCTAGGACATACTTTAGGAGCAAGTGGAACGAATGAGATGATTTTAATTTTATATTGCATAGAAAATGGATTTTTTCCAGCTTGTTTAGGATATCAAAATGCTATTGAAGGTAGTGATTTTTTTCCAATGATTGAACATGAATATATAACATCAAAAGTGAATATTTTATTAAATTATGTTGCTTTTGGTGGAAATAATAGTTCTGTAATAATTAGTAATAAGAGTTAACATGTATATACATAAAAAATATTTAATAAATAACGAATCTAGGGATATAAAAGAGTATAAAACTCTTTTAAAAAAGATAAGTAGACTAAACCTTAGACGTTCTAGTAAGTTTAATATACTCGCGATTCTGGGTGCTTTAAATTGTGTAGATAAAAAAAATTTAAGCGATAATACTGGAATATATGTTTCTAGTGAATTTGCTTCAATTACAAGTGTGAAAAAAGTTTTAGATAATAATGAAAAAAATTCAATGATTATGCCTTTTGATTTTTTAAATATCAATAGTAATAATGTAAGCTTTTATGTTTCACAATCATTGGAATCAAATGGAAAAAATATGCTTTTAACATCAGATGAGTTGTCTTTTGAAAGAGCTATAGAGTTAGCATTATTTGATATAGAAATTGGTGAAATTAATGATGCTTTAATAGGATTAGTTGATGAATCTTTATTAAGCATTACTGATTTCTCTAAGTATGCCGTGATTAGTGACAATACTGGATGCAACGACTATAGTGGTTGGTTATATTTGAATCAAGATAAAGAGAATGCATTATGTAAGATATCAACTGTAGCTGCTTTTAGTTCTCTAGAAAAATTTGATAATCTTATTTCTACTTTTGATAGTAATCAGATATATGCAAATAAGAATGCAAAAAAATATTTAGATTTAAAAAGTAAAAATAAATTAGATATTACAATCTCAACTACGATTGAATCTATTATTGATTTTTTAGATAAAGATTATAAAGAGATGATTTATATCTCAATGGATAGTAGAAGTAAAGGATATTTATTTCATATAATAAAGGGATAAAATTATACGGATATTTTCCGTATAATTTTTTATTCGATTGAATCTAATTCAAATTGAATAGCTCTATCAAGATTTGCAATCCATTTATTATATGTTTGATGGATTGTGTTGTCTGAAGAGTTATATTTTAAGTTATGACTATTTTCATATTGTATAGAATAGTTTTTTCTATTATATGTTATTGTCACAACAGCAGAGTGTCTACCTCTTACATTAATTCTTGCTTGTGCTACACCATTTTTAACTTTTTTAACTAACCAACCTCTTGATCTAGCTGCTGTCTTAATTGCTTTAAAAACTCTGTCAGAAGATATTTTTGTATGAATTGGAGCTTCTACTACATTATAAATTGCAGCACTTCTACAACCTGTTAAAAATAATAATGATACTAAAAGTATACTGCTAAGTGTAAGTAATTTTTTCATATTTTATAATTTCCTTTTTTAATATCTAAGCAGATGTTGGTCGCCAAGTCTTGCTCCATCATCTGGAAATGTAGCCCATTCAGCTGTATCTCTAGCAAGTCTTTTTACTGCACCACCTAAAACAGCACAAGAACTTTTGTATGCTCCAAAGAAACCACCACCAGATCTTCTAGCAGCTTTAAATGAATATGATTTACCTTTCTCAATAAGATTACCAGATATTGCAACAAATTTATTGTGACCTCTAAACGCACCACCTTGGCTAATGGCCTCATCAATTGTAATTTTCAATACATTTTTCTTTGATTTTAGGTTTGAAGTTACTTCAAAATTTATATCATTTTTTGCTCCATAAACTTTTAAATAATCAATCATTTGATGATTTAAATTACATTCTTTTTTTATGTTCATTGCGATTCTTGAACTTTTTGCAAACTTTACAGAATTACTTATATAGATAGTTTTTGCTCCACTTATTGTACTTGGAGTATTTACCTGTGTGCTATTGTTTACTCCACAACCTGTTAAAAATGATAAAGCAACTAATCCTGTTGCACCTAATTTGATTAAACTATTCATATTTGTACTCCTTTTGAATCATTTATTATAAATTGATTTAACTTTATTCCTAATTAATAAAATAATTATTTTTTTGGTTTTTTAAGATAAGCACTATTTTATACAAATTAAACTAGAATGTGCGAAATTATAAAGATAGGAAAATATGAATAACTTTTTTCAAAATAATGATACAAAAAGTGCTAAAGAAGCTCAATATGAAGCTCAGAGAATTGCCTTTGCTCCAATAATATTTCAAGTCGCAAAATCCATGAGAGATTTAGGTATTTTGGATGTAATATATAAAAATGATAAAACAGGTTTAACTCTAAGCGAGATTGCAACTTTTGTCAAATTAACTTCGTATGGAGTTCAAACACTTTTAGAAACATCATTAAGTGCTGATATAGTAAAAATAAAAGATGATAAATATTATATTACAAAAACTGGGTTCTTTTTACTTAAAGATGAATTAACAAAAATAAATATGAATTATAATCATTATGTTAATTATCAAGGACTTTATTTTTTAGATGAAGCTGTATCCAAAACTGAAGCTTCTGGATTAAAAGTATTTGGGGATTGGAAAACGATTTATCCTGCTCTGTCTTCTTTGCCTAAAAAAGCACAACAAAGTTGGTTTGAGTTTGATCACTATTATTCAGATACAGCACTTGAAGAGGCAATCGGAATATTATTAGAAAAAAATCCTAAAAATATATTAGACATTGGAGGAAATACTGGAAAATTTGCTATGAAAATATCATCAATGGATGAAAATATACAAGTCACCATTGCAGACTTACCAGAACAAATTACACTTGCTAGTGCAAATATTAAAGAGAAAAAATTAGAGGAACAAGTAAATTTTCATTCTACGAATATTTTAGATCATACTCAAGAAATTCCTTCGGGATATGACATTATTTGGATGAGTCAATTTCTTGATTGTTTCAAAGAAGCAGATATCGTACATATTTTAAAGCGTGTTAAAAATTCTATGAAAGAAAATTCATATATTTATATCATGGAACCACTGTGGGATAAACAACATATGGAGATTAGTGCATTTTGTATTATAAATACTTCTCCTTATTTTACAGCTATGGCAAATGGGTATAGTAAAATGTTTAATTCAACAGATATGTATAATTATATTAAAAAAGCTGGATTAGAGATAAAAGAAGAGATTCATAATGTTGGAATTTGTCAAAGTATTTTAGTTTGTAAATAACAGTTTTAATGAGATATTAATTATTATTAAGAGTTAATCATTTAAATGATAAAATACAGCATAGAATTAAAGGCAGAAAATCATTGAAAAATAAAAATATATTGGTAGTTTCTTATTCTCAAAGTGGGCAACTTGATTTAATCACAAAATCAGTACTATCTACTTGTAAAGAGAATGTGAATGTTTATCACAAATATATAGTACCCAAAAAAGAATATCCTTATCCATGGGACTTAATGACATTTATGGATACTTTTCCTGAGTCTATTTATTTAGATCCTTGTGAAATTGAAGAAATACCAGATGATGAGATAGAGTATGATTTAGTTATTTTAGCTTATCAAGTTTGGTTTTTATCTCCTTCCATACCAACAACAGCTTTTTTAAAATCAAGTTTTGCAAAAGAGAAGTTAAAAAACAAACCAGTTATTACATTAATCGGTTGTAGAAATATGTGGATAAAAGCACAAGAAAAAGTGGAAAGTATGCTTACTTCCATGGGTGCTAAAATCATAGATAATATTGTACTTATAGATCAAGGTAATTCCTTAGCAACTTTTATCACCACCCCAAGATGGCTATTGACAGGTAAAAAAGATGCGTTATGGAATATATTTCCAAAAGCAGGTGTAAGTCAATCTGAGATTGAATCAGCTAGTAGATTTGGTAGAGCGATTCAACAAGGTTTAGATAATGATAATGAGCAAAGTTTCAAATCTCTTTGTTATGGTTTGGGCGCAGTTAATGTCAATGAAAAATTGATAAAAAGTGAACAAATAGCTACAAGAAGTTTTGAGATATGGGGTAAGCTGATTAGAAAGCTAGGGAAACCTGGTGATTTTAAAAGAAAACCTGTTGTGATGTTATATTTAGTATTTTTACTTTTAATAATAATGACTGTAGTACCTATTAATATGTTGATTCAAATAATCAATAGAAAAATTAATAAAAAAAGTGTAGAGTTACAAAAAGAACATTTTGAAATGCCATCAGGAAGTTCAACTGAAAGAATGAAGGAGTTTTCATAATATGCAAAATGTTTATATTAATGATATACAAAAATTTATGCCAAACGAACCAGTAAATAACAAAGATATAGAAGAATATCTAGGTTATATAGGTGGTAAAAAATCTAAAGTTAAAAATATAGTTTTACGAAGTAATGGGATAAAGTCACGACATTATGTATTAGAAAAAGGGACTCAAAAACCTTTATTTACAAATGCACAATTATGTTCAAATGCAATTCAAAAATTAACTGATAATGGAAAATTTAATTTAGATGAAATAGAATGTTTGGCTTGTGGTACAACTTCTCCAGATCAATTAATGCCAGGACATACTTTGATGGTTCAAGGTGAATTAAAAATTGATGGTATTGAGACTATTTCAGCATCAGGTATTTGTTTAAGTGGGATAAATGCTTTAAAATACGTATATTATGGAATCAAAGCAGGTGAAATTACTACGGCTGTATCTTGTGGTTCAGAAGCTTCTTCTCCTATCTTAAGTGCTAGAAATTTTAAAAAAGAATCGGATCATTTAATTGATGAATTAGAAAAAAATACTTCAATTGCTTTTGAGAAAGATTTTTTACGATGGATGCTTTCAGATGGTGCTGGTGCTATGAAGGTTGAAAACAAACCAAATGAAGATAAATTGTCTCTAAGAATTGACTTTATTGATGTATTGTCATATGCAGGAAGTATGCCTGTATGTATGTATAGTGGATTAAATATTTTAGAAGATGGTACAAATGTATCATGGCGTGCTTATGATCAAGATGAGGTGATGGAAAATTCACTTTTAAGTGTTGCTCAGGATGTAAAACTTTTAAATGCAAATATCATAAAGTATACTGTTACTAAACCAATAAAAACAATTACAAAAAAACATGGTTTACAAGTTTCTGATTTTACGTATTTTCTACCACACTATTCTTCTACATATTTTAGAGAAAAAGTATATCAAGGGTTAATTGATGCTAATTTTGAGATACCATACGAAAAATGGTTTACTAATTTAGTTACAAAAGGGAATACAGGAAGTGCTTCTATGTATATCATGTTAGAAGAACTTTTTCATAGTAAAAGACTTCAAAAAGGTGATAAAATACTATGTTATATTCCTGAAAGTGGTAGATTTTCGACTGCTTTTATGTCTTTGACAGTTGTCTAATGAAAAAAGTAATCATCCCCCAAGAAGAAAATAAAACCACAAATGGTCAGCAAAAAGTGATGTATGCATCAAATGAAGACGGAGAATTTAAAACATTTAAATATGGTAGTTCTGTTGAAGAGTATGCAACGAGTTTAGCAGTGGAAGAATATAATATTTTGATGGAAAAATCAAAAGCAGATATTTTATCAGGAAAATCCTCTCCAATTGAGTATTTTATGTATAAAAATAGAATGGATATACCAACTTTGGCATCTGTAGTTGGAAAGTTTCAGATTACTGTTAAACGGCATTGTAAAAATAGTATTTTTAAAAAACTCAATCAAAAAACATTGATTCAATATGCAGATGCTTTTGATATAACGATAGAAGAATTAGAAGGATTAAAGTTTGAGTAATAAATTTGAGCATAAGCAATTTGCACATTGTGAAAGTGGGGTAGTTTCAACACTATTAAGTTTTTATGGTTTAAAAATATCAGAACCAATGGCTTTTGGAATTACGAGCTCTTTATCTTTTGTATATTTACCTATTATTAAACTAAATGGTTTACCTCTAATCGCATATAGAGAGTTACCAAAAAATATTATAAATAAAATATCTAAAGTTTTGGGTATCAAAATTAAGACAGAAAAATTTAAAGATCCAATCCAAGCAAATAATCGATTGACACAGTTAGTTAATAACGAAAATAAATTAGTAGGTTTACAAACTTCAGTTTATTATTTACCTTATATGCCAGAAGATATGCGTTTTCATTTTAACGCTCATAATCTTTTAGTATATGGAAAAGAGGGGAGTAAATATAAAATTTCTGATCCTGTTTTTGAAGAGGTTGTTGAGTGTGAAGAATCAAAATTAATGAGGGCTAGATTTGCCAAGGGTGCATTTGCACCAAAAGGATTTTTATATTATCCTGAAGATACAAGACAAAACATAGATTTTTCTAAAGCAATTAAAAAAGCAATTAGAAAAAATGCAAAATCTATGTTGACACCATTTCCTTTTGCGGGAATAAAAGGGATGAAAAGACTTGCTCGAAAGATCGAAAACTTGTATAAAGAAGATACAAAATATATTCAATTATTTTTAACACATATTGTAAGAATGCAAGAAGAAATTGGAACTGGTGGTGGTGGTTTTAGATTTCTCTATGCAGCATTTTTAAAAGAAGCAATGCAGTATGATATAGACAATGAAATTTTAGAAAAAACATCTACTTTATTTGTAAAGTCTGGTGATACATTAAGAGAGTTCGCCTTACTGTGCGTAAATGGAAGTAGAAACTTAGAAAAACTAAATTTGGAAAAAATATCTAATAAATTACAAGATGCACTATCTTATGAAGAAGAAGCTTATCGAATATTAAAAAAGATTTAGTAATTTAACTAAATCCTTTTAATATTATTACAATTAACTAAAATCTAAAGAATAATAGTAGTAATAAATATTCAAGTTGTAGGTATTTGATAGATTTTACTTTATATAGATCTGAAATATGTAAAATAAAACTCTTTTGTACGACTTATTTCAGGTTACTTGATTTATCTATTTATTGGGCTTTTCAAAACAAACAGATCCACTTGTTCCAATTTTATTAGATGTTGTATATTCTGAAATATAAATCATTCTCCATCCATCATACTTTTTAAACAGTTCACTCATGTCAGCATTATCTCTCATATCAACTTCTTCACATCTTGTTTTCATATTTGAATTAATATCAGATGTTCTTATTTGAGATTGAATATTTGCTGGTTGACAACCTGTAAATGCAATTGCTAATGTTAAACCTATACTACTTGTTAGTAGAGTTTTTGTAATTTTCATGTTTATCCTTAAATTGTATAATTGACTATCGTAAATAGTCTTGCCAAAATTTATAAATATGTATGTAAACTTTAGTAAAGCTAATGTAATAAATACTTAATGATAATATTAGCATAAAATAGTCACAAAAAACAAAAAAATGGATTTTTTTTACTTAACCATCTCATAAATTTATTTTAGATATAATCCCTAAAATTAATATATTTAAGGTAGATAAATATGTCACAACAATCAGCATTAGAAATAGCACTAGCACATTCAATGACAGAAGATGAGTACGAAACTGTATTAAAAATGTTAGGTAGAGAACCTAACTATACTGAAATAGGTGTTATTTCAGCTATGTGGAGTGAGCACTGTTCTTATAAGTCAAGTAAAAAGTACTTAAATGGTTTTCCTACTAAAGCTCCGTGGGTTATCCAAGGACCAGGTGAAAATGCTGGAGTTATTGATATCGGTGATGGTTATGCGGCTGTATTTAAAATGGAATCACACAATCATCCATCATTTATAGAACCTTACCAAGGTGCTGCTACAGGTGTTGGTGGTATTATGAGAGATGTATTTACAATGGGAGCTCGTCCTGTTGCATCTATGAACTTAATCCAATTTGCTGGTATCGAAGGTGATTCTGCGACTGCTAAAAAACACAGATTTTTATTAAGAGGTGTTGTTGATGGTATCGGTGGTTATGGTAACTGTATGGGAGTTCCAACTATTGGTGGTCAAACAGGTTTTGAAGAGTGTTATGCTGGAAATAACCTTGTAAATGCTTTTAACTTAGGTATTTGTAAATCAGATGAAATTTTCCTAGGTGTTGCTGAAGGTATCGGAAATCCTGTAATGTATGTTGGATCTAAAACAGGTCGTGATGGATTAGGTGGAGCTGTTATGAGTTCTGCTGCATTTACTGAAGATAACGAATCAAAAAGACCAACTGTACAAGTGGGAGACCCATTTACAGAAAAGCTTTTACTTGAAGCGTGTTTAGAATTATTTAAACAAGATTTAATCATCGGTATTCAAGATATGGGTGCTGCTGGACTTACTTCATCATCTTTTGAGATGGCAGGAAGAACTGGATCTGGTATGAAAATGGATCTTGATAAAGTTCCTGCAAGAGAAGAGGGTATGACTCCTTATGATTTCATGCTTTCTGAATCTCAAGAAAGAATGCTTATTTGTGCAAAAGCTGGTTGTGAACAAGCGGTTATTGATATTTTCGAAAAATGGGAATTATCAGCTGCTGTTATTGGTGAAGTAACAGATACTGGAAATATGGAACTATACTGGCATGGTGAGTTAGTATCTGACATCCCTATCCAACCACTTTCAGAAGAAGCTCCTATTTTAGATAGACCAGTAGCTAAGCCTGCATACTTAGAAACTATTGAAGATGTAAAAATGGAAAAAGAGTTAAGTCCTACTGATGCTTTTGATATTTTATGGAAAAGTTTAGAAGTTGTTGATAAAGGGTATATCTATAATCAATATGATTCAATGGTACAAACAAATACAATCGAAGGTCCAGGTTCACTTGATGGTTCAGTTATAAGAATCAAAGAAACTGGAAAAGCTTTAGCTATGTCTGCAGATTGTAATACAAGACAATGTTATATTAACCCTGAGTTAGGTTCTGCAGCTGCTGTTATGGAAGCTGGACGAAATGTAGCAATGAGCGGAGCTAGACCTTTAGCGATTACAGATTGTCTTAACTTTGGTAATCCAGAAAATCCAGAAGTAATGTGGCAATTTAAACACTCTTGTGAAGGTATAAAAGCTGCTTGTAAAGAGTTAAATACTCCAGTAATTGGTGGAAATGTTTCTTTATACAATGAAACAAATGGAGTAGGGGTGTTCCCAACACCTGCAATTGCTACTGTTGGAGTTAATGATGATATGAATAAAGTTCTTGGATCATCTTTTAAATCTGAAGGAAATGATTTATATTTACTAGGCGACACATACAGTGAATTTGGTGGAAGTTTATATCTTAAAGAGATTGAAGGCAAAATTGCAGGTACTCATCCTGTTGTAAATTTTGAGACAGAATTAAAACTATGGGATTTAGTAATAGAAGCAAATAAAGCTGGGCTATTAGAGTCTGCAAAAGATGTAAATGTTGGTGGTGTTGCTATTGCATTAGCTAAAATGTCAGCTGTTGGAAATATGGGTTGTACAGCAAATGTTTCATTAGAGAATGAAAAAGATATTTTTTCTGAATCTTTAAGTAGAGCAATTGTTGAAGTTAAACCAGAAAATGCAGAAGCATTTAATGCCTTAGCTAAAAAAATCGGTCTTTCTCATACTAGTATCGGTAAAACTGGTGGTGATTCATTATCGGTAAATAGTGTAAATAAAACTATTAATACAGTTAAAGAAGTATACTTTAATAGATTTAAAGAAGTGATTGAACAAGATTTATAATAGGTTTTATAAAATAAATAGGATTTAGTAATCCTATTTAGTGATCTAATATTTGTTCTAAAAAGAGTTTTAATCTATCAGATTGAGGATTGTCAAAAAACTCTTCAGGTGTATTTTCTTCAACAATTTGTCCCTGATCCATAAAAATTACTCTATCTGCAACTTTTTTTGCAAATCCCATCTCATGAGTCACACAAACCATAGTAATACCATCATTTGCAAGTTCAGACATAACATCAAGTACTTCCCCAATCATTTCAGGATCAAGTGCTGCTGTTGGTTCATCAAAAAGCATAATATCTGGATTTGAACATAAACATCTAGCGATTGCAACTCTTTGTTGTTGTCCCCCACTTAATTGATTAGGATATTTATCTGCTTGATCTGCAATTTTTACTCTTTCAAGGTAATACATAGCTGTTTTGATAGCTTCTTTTTTTGATTTTTTATCTACCCATGTTGGTGCTAAAGTAAGATTTTCTAAAATTGAAAGATGAGGGAAAAGATTAAAATGTTGAAATACCATCCCCACATGTTTTCTAACTTCTTTAATCCTTTTTACATCTTCAGTAAGTTCTAGATCAGCAATCATAATTTGTCCTTCTTGAAAGGGTTCCAATCTATTCATACACCTAATTGTTGTAGATTTACCTGAACCAGATGGTCCACAAATCACTACTTTTTCACCCTTTTTTATTCTTAAATTCACATCTTTTAGTACATGAAAATCACCATACCATTTGTTAACATCTATCATCTCTATCATATATTTTGACTTAGCCATAATTTTTCCTATTTTCTTATTTGTGATTTGTATTAAATCGTTCTTCAATTGTTTTCGCATATCTTGACATGCTAAAGCATATTGCCCAGTAAATAATTGTTACAAAAACATATCCTTCTGTTTCAAAACCTATCCAGTTTGTATCACTACTTGTTAGACCAACCATAGCCAATACATCAAATAGTCCAATAATTAAAACAAGAGTTGTATCTTTAAATAAAGAGATAAATGAACCAACTAAATTAGGAATTGATATCTTTAATGCCTGAGGAAGTATAATTAATCCCATTGTTTGCCAATAAGATAATCCCATAGCATTTGCAGCTTCTGCCTGTCCTTTTGGAATAGCTTGAAGCCCACCTCTTACTATTTCTGCAATGTAAGCAGCTTGAAATAATGTAATACCTATTAATGCTCTTAATAATTTGTCAAAATCTGTCCCTTCTGGGAAAAACAATGGCAAAATTACAGAGGATAAAAATAATAGAGTAATTAAAGGAACTCCTCTAATAAACTCAATATAGATAATCGATATTGATCTAATTATTGGCATATTAGACTGTCTTCCTAAGGCTAATAATATACCTATAGGGAAAGAAACAACAATACCAACAAAAGCTATAACTATACTCAATAATAATCCACCCCATTTAGACGTAGGAACTATTTCAAGACCAAAGCCTCCATATAATAATAAAAAAGAGATAATAGGGAAACTCACTATAATTGCAATACGGATATTTGTATCAACTATTTTTTTAAATGCAATAATTGATACTATACATAATACAAGAATTAAATTTGGTCTCCAGTATAACTCTTCTGGATAAAATCCATACATAAATAAATTGATTTTTTCATAAATAAAAATCCATCTAGCCCCACTATTAGTAATCTCTTCTTTTGTTCCACTCCAAGTTGCATCAAATACCATCCATTCCAATAAAGGAGGAATAATTATATATAAAAGATATAAAGATACTAATGTTAAGATTGAACTTGCTACAGAAGAAAAAAGATTCTTACGTAGTAAAGCGGTAAATCCTTTTGTACCTATAGGAGCAGGTTTAGTTGCTAATTTTTCATATACAGCCATCTTATCTCTCCTTTATTTGTAGTTTTGTATTGACATAATTCATTAATAATGAAATAATGATACTTATAGTTAAATATACTGCCATTGTCATTAAAATAATTTCAATTGCTTGTCCCACTTGGTTTAGAGATGTTCCTGAAAAAATTGTCACTAATTCCGGATATCCAATTGCAGTTGCTAGTGAAGAATTTTTAATCAAGTTTAAAAATTGATTCAGAACAGGTGGAATGATAACTCTTAAAGCTTGTGGAAGAATAACTTTTCTTAAAGTCGTACTATATGATAATCCTAAAACAATTGCAGCTTCTTTTTGACCTTTTGGAACTGATTCTATACCAGCTCTTACTGCTTCAGCTATATAAGTTGCAGTATAAATACTTAATGCAAATGCTAAAGCTAAAAGTTCAGGTATTAAAGTCCAACCACCTTTAAAATTAAATCCTTTTAGTGCTGCATATTCAAAAGAAGCTGGAGAACCACTGATAAAGTAAACTAAAAGGGGTGATATAACTAAAATACTTATTGATACAAGAGTAGTAGGGAAACCTTCCCCTGTTTCATCATGTTTTTTTCTTGCCCATTTTGTTAAAAAAATGACTGCTATTACTGCTAAAATAAAAGCAATAATTACAGCAGTAAATCCACTTTCTAAAATAGGGCGAGGGATATATAAACCTCGGTTATTTAAGAAAATAGAATCTAAATATGAGAGTGATTGTCGAGGTCCTGGGAGTGAGGATAATACAACATTGTACCAGAATAATATTTGCAGTAAAATTGGAATATTTCTAAAAGTTTCTATATATACTAATGCAAGTTTTGAAATCATAAAGTTTTGTGATAATCTACCAATTCCTACTAATAATCCTATAATGGAAGCAAAGAAAATACCTATAACTGATACTAAAAGAGTATTTAAAATACCCACTACAAATACTCTTCCATATGTATCTGATTCAGTATAAGGTATAAGTGTAGATAGTATTCCAAAACCAGCTTCACTTCCTAAAAAGTCAAATCCTGTATTAATCCCACGTTTCTCGATATTTGTAAACATATTATTGAGTATAAAATATGTCACCATAGCTATAAGTACTAGTGTAAGTACTTGATAAATAATTGCCCTTATTTTTGGGTTATTGTAAAAAGCAACAGTGCTTTTGGATGTTTTATTATGTTTTATCATTTTGTTTAAACCTTTTATGTAAGAAAAGGCTTTATACCTTTTCTTTTTATCTAGTAAGTATGTTATATGAAAAATAACAATGCTTATCTAATAGGTGCTCCATATTGTAATCCACCTTTATTCCAAAGATTATTTAAACCTCTATCAATTTTAAGTGGAGAATCTTTACCAAGATTTCTGTCAAAAGATTCACCATAGTTACCAACATTTTTAATAATGCTGTATGCCCATTTAGCATCTAACCCTAAATTTTCACCAGCTTTTCCTGTAATACCTAATAATCTTTTAATTGCAGGATTTTTAGTTTTCATCATAGAGTCAACATTTTTTTGATTAACACCAATTTCTTCAGCATTTAACATCGCAAAATGTGTCCATCTAACAATATTAAACCATTTATCATCACCTTGTCTAACTAATGGTCCTAAAGGTTCTTTAGAAATTAGTTCCGGAAGTACTTTTACTTTAGATGGATCTTTTAGGTTAAGTAAAAATGCATATAATTGAGATGAATCATTACTTGTTACATCACAACGACCAGATTTAAATCCTTCAATTGCTTGAGCAGAAGTATCGTATGAAATACCTTTATAAGTCATATTATTTGCTTTGAAATAATCTGCAATATTCAATTCATGTGTTGTACCTGCTTGAATACAAATTGTTGCACCATCAAGTTCTTTTACTGAGTTTACACCAAGATCTTTATTGATTAAAAAACCTTGCCCATCATAGTAGTTTACACCTGTAAAATCCAACCCTAAAGCTGTGTCTCTTGTTTGAGTCCATGTTGTGATTCTAGATAATAAATCAACTTCTCCACTTTGTAGAGCAGTAAATCTTTCTTTTGCAGTTAATGGAATAAGTTTCAATTTTGAATCATCGCCAAAAACAGCAGACGCAACACCTCTACACATATCAATATCTATACCTGTCCATTTTCCACTTGAATCAGGAGAAGCGAAACCTACTTGTCCACCAGATATTCCACAAGAGACATACCCTTTTTTCTTTATTTGATCTAATGTATCAGCAGTTGATACAGTTGATGCGAGTGCTAGCGTTGCTATACTTAGTGTTAATTTTTGAAATAGTTTCATTTTTAATCCTTTGAGTTTAAGTAATTTATATTAAATTCTTATCAAAATATTACAATAATTAGTCAATAAAACAATATAAATTTTGTATACTTTTTAACCAATTTTTAAATAAAATAATTTTTTATCATCAAACTAAGATATTTGTAAAATTATAATATCTGCATAAGGTATAATTTTTAATAAGTATAGATTTTATAGGACATAAGGAAGTATATTTAAGGAATATTAATAATGAAAATATAGAAAAAATATTTTTCTAAAAAGAAGAATATTGTAACTTTTTTGAATAAAATAACTAAATAATAGAGTTGTTTTATTTCTCTGTTTTTATATAAATAATATTTTACATTATATCGTTACCTTTATTAATATATTAAACATTAAGATACTTTTTCTCCATGAAGTACACCACTTGCAAGAAACACACCACTAATTACAAGTGCCATTCCTATGAATAAGATAATACTAATTTGTTCACCTAACATAATAATTGCAATTGTTGTAGCTACAACTGGTGTAGCCGCACCAATTGCTGCTGTTTTTTCAGCACCAACTCTTGAAATGGCTAAACTAAAACATACTCCAGAAAAAATACCTACAATAATACCCTGTACAAACATTTGTGAAAGTAATTCTGTTGTTGATAATAATGAATATCCAAGTTCAGGCTGTGTAGTTATAATCCAAAGTGTTATTAATATACCATTTGGTAAAGCTGATAATGCAGCAACTTCTAAGGGTGCTAGTTTTGAGAAACGGATACTTACTGTAAATATTGCCCATAGACATGCACAATAAAGAAAAAGTACCTGACCTATCAAAAGTGTTTCATTCCAATCACTTCCTGCTTCAAGAAGCATTAATACTACACCACTGCTAATAGTAGAAAGTCCAAGAAATCTAAAAAATGGTAATTTTTGCTTATAAAAGATAATCGCCATTATTGTTACAAATAAAGGAGTTGTCCCTAATATAATTGTACTTCCGTAGGCAACTTGTGTCAATTTCATAGCATAAGCAGATACACTAAAAAAAGGCAATCCGCTTCCTATAACAATTCCCAATAAGTAAATAAGAGGAACCTTACGGTAGTTTTTTATACTTTTTATAAATATAGGTAAAAGTATCAATCCAGGTATAGCAAATCGAAATAAAGTTAATTCGGCGATAGTTAATGGTGTTATTGCACCTACTCTTAATGAAAGTGCATAACTTGACCATATTAATACAGTAATAACGGCCAATATCAATCCATTTCTTTGTCGTTTTTCTAAAATACTAATATCACTTGTTATTGCATGACTGTTTGACATCTTTGGCTCCCTATTTAACTTTATCTGAAAATTATGATGTAGTATATCTCTTTGTATTTTTTTAGTCTTTATCAAAAGACTTTAATTATTTGTCTTTTTATTAACAAATTATTGTCTAAAAATAACTATAATATAGTTTATTTATGATATTATTAGATATGCAAAGAAAAAATACTCGTGATTTACACATAGACATTGCCAATAAAACGATGGCTTATATTTATAAATATATTGATACAACTATTAATCTTGATGAGCTTGCTTTGAATTTTAAAATAAGTAAAAAACATTTACATCATATTTTTAAAGAACAATTTGATATAAATATTTATGAATCGATAAAATCTATACGTCTGCAAAAAGCTTCGAATATTTTGCTGACTAATAAATATTCAACTATTACACAAATTGCAAATATGTGTGGATATAGTTCTCAATCTTCTTTTATTAAAGCTTTTAAAAATCGTTTTGAAATGACTCCTAAAGAGTGGAGAAATGGAGGATTTGAAGTTTATTCAGATCGAATACTTAAAAATTCATTATTAAAAGATTCCTTACCTAATTTTGATGAGTCAAAAGTAAAGATTGTGAAAACTGAAGATAGATTAGTTTATTATATCAGGCAAAAAGGATATATTGTAGAGGAAGCTAAACAAAAATGGCAACAGCTTCAAGCTTTGGTATATACTAATGAATTAAGTGATTATGAAGAGATAGGGATTTATCATGACAACCCTGCAATTACACCACATGATAAGTGTTTTTATGTTGCAGTAATTAGTACAACTAAAAAGATTTTAAATACAAATATTCCCTTTTATACATTAGAAGGTGGCTTGTATGCAACTTTTGATTTATATGGAGGGGATAGAGAAGCTGCTTGGTTTGTTAAATGGGCATATCATAAATGGTTACCTCAAAGTGGATTTGAAACTACAACAAAACCATCTTTTTTAATTATGCATAAAAATCATTTTTTAGAAGATAATGATATTGAGGCGACTTTTTATCTTCCCATTTCTAGTATTTAAATTTCTTATTTACTATTAATTATAATAATATAGTTATTTTTAGACAATTATTCTTTTACTAAAGGACAATAATATTGTGTCAATTGATAAAGATAAAAATAAATGAAATAGATATACTACTATCAAATCTATAATAAATTAGAAAATTTTCTAATTAAAAAATAATGGGAGATAAATATGTCAAATGAAAAGTTAAGTACACAATTAGTAACTGCAGGACGCTCAAAGGCTTTTTGCAAAGGTTCTGTTAATCCAGTGATTCAAAGAGCTTCTTCTTTAGTGTTTGATTCAGTAAAAGCAAAAAAGTTTGCAGTAGCAAATCGTGCTAATGGTGAACTATTTTATGGTCGTAGAGGAACCTTAACTCATTTTTCACTTCAAGAAGCGATGGTTGAATTAGAAGGTGGAGCTGGGTGTGCATTATATCCATGTGGAACGGCTGCCGTTAGTAATGCAATACTCTCTTTTGTAAAATCGGGAGATAATATCCTAATGACAGGAGCAGCATATGAACCTACACAAGGTTTTTGTGATGTTATTTTAAAAGATATGGGTGTGAGTACAAGTTATTATGATCCTTTAATTGGTGCAGATATTGCTTCATTAGTAAAAGAAAATACACAAGTTCTTTTTCTTGAATCTCCAAGCTCTATTACAATGGAAGTGCAAGATATTCCTTCTATGGTTAAAGCAGCAAGAGCTGTTAATCCAGAGATTATTATCATGATTGATAACACATGGGCTGCAGGAGTTTTATTTAAAGCATTAGAGCATGATATTGATATCTCTATACAAGCTGGAACAAAATATATCATAGGTCATTCTGATGCTATGCTAGGAACTGCTGTTTCAAATGAGCGTTGTTGGGAGCGACTTCGTGAGCGATCATATTTGATGGGACAAATGGTTGATGCTGATACTGCCTATGTTGCTTCAAGAGGACTTCGAACTATGGGTGTTCGTTTAAAACAACATGAAGAAAGTAGTATTAAAATTGCAAAATGGCTTGGTGATCGTTCTGAGGTAGCTCAGATAAATCATCCTGCATTTCCTAGTTGTAAGGGGCATGAATTTTATATGCGAGATTTCAGTGGTTGTAATGGTCTTTTTTCATTTGTTTTAAAAGAAAGATTAACAGATGTACAGTTAGAAAACTATTTAGATAACTTTGAACATTTTAGTATGGCATATTCATGGGGTGGATTTGAATCATTAATTTTAGCTAATCAACCAGAAGAACTTAATGATATTCGTCCTGTAAATAAGGTAGAATTTTCTGGAACACTTATCCGTTTACATATAGGATTAGAAGATGTAGATGATTTAATAGATGATTTAAATCAAGGCTTTAATCGAATTAAAGTTTAATAAAAAAAGGGAGCAAATAAAGCTCCTTTTTTAAAGATTATTTTCCAAAATAGAAATTATAATTTAGTAAATCCTTTTTCAAGATCTTCAATAATATCTTCTACGTCTTCTATACCAACAGATATTCTTACTAATCCATCAGTAATACCACCAGCAATTCTTTCATCTATTGGAACAGCCGAATGTGTCATAGATGCAGGATGTTGAATCAATGAATCAACACCACCAAGACTTACACCTAGTGCTATTAATTTTAAGTTATTTAATAGCTTTTCACCAGCATCAAATCCCCCTTTTAATTCAAAGGCTATCATTCCACCAAAACCATCCATTTGTTCTTTTGCTAATTCATATTGAGGAAACGATTTAAGTCCTGGATAATGTACAACTTCAACTAAAGGATGTGCATCAAGGTATTGTGCAACTTCCATTGCATTTGAACAATGTCTGTCCATTCTAAGTCCTAAAGTTTTTAATCCTCTTGCTACTAACCATGCATCAAAGGGTGAACCTGTTCCTCCTAGGTTCAGTAAATATGGATTTTTAATAACATCTATATATTCTTTTTTCCCAGTAATAATTCCACCAACTACATCACCATGTCCATTTATATATTTTGTTACACTGTACACTGCTACATCAGCACCTAAAGTGATTGGTCTTTGAAGATATGGAGTCATAAAAGTATTATCTACAACTAATACAGCACCATTTTCATGTGTAATTTCAGCTATTTTTTTGATATCAATAAGTACAAGTGTTGGATTTGCTGGTGTTTCTATATATACTACTTTAGTGTTGGGTCTAAACGATTTTCTAAACAGTTCATAATCATTTACATTTACATAGTTCATATCAATTCCATAATTTACAATTACTTTATTGATAACAGAAACAGTCCCACCATATATACAGTCAGATGATATAAAATGATCTCCTGCATTCATAAGTGCCATAAGTGTTGTAGACACAGCTGACATACCAGTACTTGTATATAGCCCAGCATCTGTTTCATCTAATGTAGCCATTCTATTTGCTACTTCGTCTGTGTTTGGATTACCTAGTCTTGTATATTTGTATCCACTATCTCTTCCTGCAAAACGATCGCCCCCTTGTGCACAGTCATCAAATATAAATGTTGATGATTGATAAAGAGGTGTTACATGAGTTCCAAATTGATTATCGTGAATTGCATTAGCATGCATAGCTTTTGTATTAAATTTCATATTAATAGCCTTTTTAGTTAAAGTTTTGATTAGTATATCTGTTTCATATGTATATATCTTTATCAAAATAGAACACAAATTTGTCTTTTTATTACTCTAAAATTGTCTATTTATAACTATAATATTTTTCATTTAAAAAACTCTAGTATTAATACAAGGGCTTTTTTTAGTTTATTTTTCGTAACTTTTAATAATCAAAAATGAAACTATAGAGATGAGAAATAGACTAAATGCAATTGTGAAAAATGTATCATCATGAAATGATAATGCAATTGATGAGATAAGCGCACCCAATCCAAACTGTAAAACACCAATCACTCCAGAAGCAACACCCGCATTTTTTTGAAAATAATCTAAAGCTAAGGACATACAGTTTCCAAAAATAAAGGACATAAAACTCATATAGATTGCTATTATAATCACCATAGTTAAAAGGTTTATATCTTGGGACAGTAAAGTAAAAATAAAAGTGGTAATAGTTTGAATAACTAAGGCACTTTTTACTAGTTTAACGGCACTAATAGTTTGAAGAAGGTGAATATTAACTTTCATCATTATAATGAGTAGTACAAAATTAATACCAAAAAAGAAAGGAAAGTAGTCAGTTTGTATTTTAAAATATTCTATGTAAATAAAAGATGTTTTTGATATAACGATAAAAAAACCACCAAAACTAATACCTAACGCTATCATAACCTTGAGTGCTTTTAGATTACTTAAAACAGTTTTATAGGATTGAAATACACTTTGTTGGATATATGTATAACTCTCCTCTAAAGTTTTATAGACAAGAAGGGCAACTATCAGTGCATATAGAGTTAAAAAGACAAAAACTACTTTCCATGAAAAAAAGTGTATGATAAAAGCTCCAATTACAGGTGCTAATAGAGGAGCAATACTTCTTACCATCCCCATTAAAGAATAAACTTTTGCAGCTTCTTGTCCATGAAATCGGTCTCTAACAGATGCTAAAGCATTTACCATTACAATACCACCAAAAAATGCTTCTAAAAATCTATAAAACCATAGTTCGTAAATAGATGTGCTAAATATAATAATAAAACTAAAAAATGCATATCCCAAAAGACCAAATATAGAACTTTTTTTACGACCATATTTATCTGAAATTGGACCACCAAAGATTTGACCAACTGAAAGTCCCAATAAAAAGATTGGTAAAGATAATTCTACTTTATGAATATTAACATCAAAATAGCTTGCTATAGTCGGAATAGAAGGGAGGTATGTATCTACTCCCATTGGGGCAACAGTAGAAAGAATCGATAATAAAATAATCAAATAGATGTGGTTTGATGCTTTTCTCATTTTTCATTTTCAATATATAGTGAGATTTTTGCTAATGTTTCTATAAACTGTTTTTGTTCTTGCATAGTTAAAAGTGAAGATAATTTATTTCTAAATGCAAGTACATCAGCTTTACTAGAAGATAATATTATTTCACCTTCATCTGTGAGTTCAATTGAATTTGTTCTCTTATCAATTGCTTTTTTTGATATATAGCCTTTTTTTTCTAAAGTATTGAGTGTCCTACTTATGGTAGTTTTATCTTTACCTAATATATTGGAAATCTTTGTTTGATTAACTTCTTGTTCATATTTGATAATTTCTAAGGTGGCTCTTTGTTCTGGTGCAATATTAAAAGGGTGTAAAACTTTCAGTAAGTTACTATTTATTTTGTTAGCGATTTGATTGATTTTAAAACCAAGTGATTTTTGTAATTCAGTATCCATTTAATAACCTTTAATATTGTATATACAATTGTTGCATATACAACCTTTTAGTAAGTTAAAAATCTATTCTATACTAACTATATTTATTAGTATTTTGGTAAAAAAAATTTGTCCTTAATATTTATTAATGATATGTTGTAAAGGAAATTTATACTATTCTTTTAAAAAATTAATATGTTAAAAGAGAAAAAATGCTAATAGACGGACATGGTAGAAAAGTAAATTATTTAAGAGTTTCAGTTACAGAGCGTTGTAATTTTCGCTGTCAGTATTGTATGCCTGAAAAACCATTTTCTTGGGTTCCGAAAGAAAAACTTTTATCATTTGAAGATATGTTTGAGTTTATAAAAGTAGGCATAGATGAAGGAATAGAAAAAGTTAGGTTAACAGGTGGTGAGCCCCTTTTACGACAAGGTCTTGATACCTTTATTAAAATGATTTCGGACTATGCTCCTACACTTGATCTGGCACTGACGACTAATGCTTTTTTATTAGAAGAATCAGCACAAAGGCTAAAAGATGCTGGACTTAAACGTGTAAACATCTCTTTAGATAGTCTTGATGCTGTTGTAGCACATCAAATTGCTCAAAAAGATGTTTTACCCAAAGTATTAAAAGGTATTGCAAAAGCAGATGAAGTTGGTCTAAAGATAAAAATTAACTGTGTGCCGATGAAAGATGTAAATGATGATTCACTTGTAGAAATGTTAGAGTTTTGTAAAGAAAAAGGATATGAGATACGTTTTATTGAATTTATGGAAAACTCTCATGCAAATGTAAAAGCTGGTTTAACATCAGCGGATATACAAGCTATTATCAGAAAAAAATACGATTTTAAAAAAGGGGAAAGAGAAGGAAACTCACCATCTCAAAGCTACTTTTTAGACGATGGGTATAAATTTGGGATTATTGAACCTCACTTAGACGATTTTTGTAGTGATTGTAATCGGCTTAGAATAACAGCTGAAGGTTTTTTAATACCTTGTTTATATTTTGAAGATGCTTTAAGTATTGCAGATGCAATAAAAGCAAAAGATATAAAAGAAGCTTCAAATATCTTAAAAAAAGTACTTCAAAATAAACCAGAAAAAAATAAATGGGGAAGTGAAGATAATTCAGACAGAGCCTTTTATGAGACTGGTGGTTGATATAACTTTATCTTATACTTTTAAGGCTTTGTTATCTAAGTGTAACCATTTTCGATAAAATATACATTTTATATATTTATTTTAGCTTAGTAAAAACTTTTTTCTGCTAGTATGAATGATAATTATATATACAGGAAATTGAAAATGAATGATAAACATTATGAAGTCGTAATTGTAGGTGGTGGTATTTCAGGTGCTGCTCTGTTTTATGAATTAGGTAAATATACAAATGCAAAAAAGATTTGTATGTTAGAAAAATATGAAGCATTGGCTACTTTGAATTCAAAAGGTTCAAGTAACTCTCAAACAATTCACGTAGGTGATATTGAAACTAATTATACTCTTGACAAAGCAAAAATCACAAAAAGAACTGCAAAAATGATTGAGAAGTTCTGTTTACAGTATGGTTTAGAAGAAAAAATCATGTTTAAACATCAAAAAATGGCAATGGGTGTTGGTGAAAAAGAAGTAAAATTTATCACTGAAAGATATGAATCATTTAAAACTATCTTCCCTTATTTAGAACTTTATACAAAAGAAGATTTAAAAATCTTAGAGCCAAAACTTGTATGGGCAGATAAAGAACAAACAATTGAAAGACCAGAACCAATCGTAGCTATGGGTGCTAAGGGTGAGTATACTACTGTTGATTTTGGAGCGATGACTAATGAACTAGCAAAAGCTGGTCAAAATGCAAATTCTGAACAAACAACAGATATCTTTTATAATTCAGAAGTTGAAGAGATTGAACAAGAAGGTGATAAATACAGACTTACAACTGTAAATGGAACTGTTTATACAGCTGATTTTGTTGTTGTAAATGCTGGTGCTCACTCATTATACTTAGCTCATAAAATGGGTTATGGTAAACATATGGGATCTTTATCTATGGCTGGATCATTTTACATTACAAGTGGTAATTTCTTAAATGGTAAAGTTTATATGGTACAAAATGACAAACTTCCTTTTGCTGCACTTCATGGTGATCCAGATATTTTAGAAGATGGTAGAACAAGATTTGGTCCTACTGCTCTTGCACTTGGTGTTTTAGAAAGATATAAAGGTTTTAAATCTGTTGGACAATGTATTAAAACAATGAACATTGATGGTAGTATCTTAAAAATATTCTGGGATTTATTAAAAGATTCAGAAATTAGAAACTATGTATTTAAAAACTTCTTATTTGAAGTACCCGGTATCAATAAAGGTTTATTTGTTAAAGATGCACAAAAAATTGTACCTTCTTTAAGTAAAGATGATATTGAATATGCTAAAGGATTTGGTGGAGTAAGACCACAAGTTCTTGATAAAAATGAACAAAAACTTATGCTTGGTGAAGCATCATTAAGTGAAGGTAATGGTATCATCTTTAATATGACTCCATCTCCTGGTGCAACATCTTGTTTAGGTAATGCAGAAAGAGATATTAAAGTAGTTTGTGACTACTTAAACTTAGATTTCAACGAAGATCAATTCTTAGCTGATTTAACAGATCCTGAAATTCAAGGATAGTTAGTACTTTACTAATTATTTACGGTAAAGCAAAGAGTTGAGCCTTTGCTTTATCATTATTTTAAACTAGACTTATTTCAACATATTTTCAAAACTATTTTTTCATTATTTCAACATAAAACTATAAAAGCAACTCATAATTATTTTTTTTGTATAATCGCGTAATTATATAAATATCGTGATAAAAAGGGAAAGCTTAATATGAGAGCATTAATCAGTGTTAGTGATAAAAGTGGAGTAGAAAATTTTGCAAAAGAGTTAGTTGCATTAGGTTATGAGATCATCTCAACAGGTGGAACATATAACAAACTAAAAGATGCAGGAATTGCAGTAATCGAAGCAAACGAAGTTACTAAATTTCCAGAATGTTTTGAAGGAAGAGTTAAAACTTTAAACCCATTTATTCATGGTGGTATCTTACATAGACGTGATAAACAATCTCACATAGATGAAGCAAAAGAATTAGGTGTAGAAGGTATTGATTTAGTATGTGTAAACCTTTACCCATTTAAAGCAGCTATTGAGTCAACTGATGATTACGAAGTTATTATTGAAAACATCGATATTGGTGGACCTGCAATGGTTAGATCTGCTGCAAAAAACCATGACTCAGTTATCATTGTTACTGATGTAATTGATTATGATGAAGTTCTTAACAATCTTAAAAATGACACTAATACTTTTGAATTTAGACGTGACTTAATGATCAAAGCATATGAGCATACAGCTGCTTATGATTCTATGATCGCTAACTACATGAACAAAAGATTTAATGGTGGTATGGGTGCTAAACAATTCATCGTTGGAGAAAAAGTATTTGATACAAGATATGGTGAAAACCCACATCAAAAAGGTGCATTATATGAGTTCGATAATCACTTATCAAATAAATTTATTACACTAAAAGGTGAAGCATCATTTAATAACATGGGAGATATCTCAGGAGCTGCTAAAATCGCATCTGCATTTGGTGATGACAATGCTGTATGTATCGTAAAACACGGTAATCCATGTGGATTTGCTATCAAAGATACTTTACTTGACTCTTATACTGAAGCACTTAAATGTGACCCTGTATCTGCATTTGGTGGTGTTGTAGCTGTTAATGGTACAGTTGATTTAGATTTAGCTGTTAAAATGAACGAAATCTTTTTAGAAGTAGTATTCGCAGCAGACTTCACACCTGAAGCAGAAGTTGAGCTAAACAGAAAGAAAAGAATCAAACTTTTCAAACAGGGTACAAAAAAGTTGGAGATGTCAAACGACGCTAATAACTTCAAAATCATTGATGGTGGATTTGTATATCAAGATAGTGATAAAGTAGAAGATGATGAAGTTGCTAACTCAGAATTAAAAACTACATTAGAAGCTACATCACAAGAGAAAAAAGATATGGAGATAGCTTACAAAATAGCATCTTTAACAAAATCTAACTGTGTAGTATATGTTAAAAATTCAGCAATGGTTGCTGTTGGTATGGGTATGACTTCAAGAGTAGATGCTGCTAAAGCAGCTTTAAGAAAAGCAGAAGATATGGGATTAGATACAAAAGGTTCTGTACTTGCTTCTGAAGCATTCTTTCCATTTAGAGATAGTATCGATGCAGCGGCTGAGGCTGGTGTAAAATGTGTTATCGAACCAGGTGGAAGCGTAAGAGATGATGAGATTATCGAAGCTGCGAATGAATTCGGAATGAGTCTATACTTCTCAGGAAAGAGACACTTCCTACACTAAAAAATGAAAAAGTTGATTTAAATAATCAGCTTTCTTCATAACTCTGCGTTAGAAAGAATCTCATTCTAGTCATATACTGAAGTATACTCCTACGAATGAAATTCTTTCTGCCTTGATTTCTTTTGAAATCTAATCATTGTAAATTAACTTTTTAAAATTTATGTGTTGCTAAACTTGCTAAATTCAATAGGAAAAGCCACAAATTTGAAATTGTCATTTTTTAATTCCTCTAACCAGTTTAAATTTTTAGAATATAAGTTTATTGCATATAAAAAATATCCATAACTAAAAAAGAATATTAATTCATCAGTCTGATTTTCATATATAAAAATATCAAAGTTGGAAGCCAGCGCGTGACTATGAATAAATTTTGATGGTCCAAAAAGACTTTTCATTTGAAAACCTTTATCTTGGATAAGCAAAAAGGGCCATGACTCATTTTCATTATTTAATATAAATTTTTTTGCATTGTCTATATTATCTGAATTATTTAAGGATAAAGAACAAGTCATTTCTATACCTATTTTTAAAAGTAATTTACTTATGTCAATATCAAATTTGTTGTGAGCTAATTGTATAAAAGCTTTTGTATTATTTTCAACAAAATATTTGATAAATGGATTTTTATTTAATTTTTTCTTATTTAAATCAATAGATATACTGTTTTTTTTAGTCTTCTCGCTAAACCACTCTATATGGTTGTATGTTGCTTTAGGTTGTTTCCCTTTTTTTGTTTTATGTCCCATTAACACTTTTTGAAAACTTAATGAAGAATTATTTAGTGCTCTAGATTCAAATCCTGAACAAATATTATTACATTTATCACAAACCCAACCTTTATCTAATGTTAAAAAGTTGTTACCTAAAGAATGTGGAACAATATGTTCTATAGTAGTAAAGTATTCGTTAGAGGAATTACAAAGGATACATTTATAGGGTTTTTCTTTTTTAATGTTAGTACTAAAAGATTTCATTAAACTAGAATATCTCAATTAAACTTAATTACGGACTAAACTTGACAAAATTGTATCTTATAGGATACAATTTATAAATTTTAATCTTGGAGCTAAAAGATGACAAATGATTTTGATATATCACAATACTTAGATAGTAAAGAGATGATTGCAGAGTATCTTTCTCAAGTTTTAGAAGATGGTGATATGAATGAGTTATTAAGTGCTATAGGTCACATAGCAAAAGCTAAAGGGATGAGTCAAGTTTCAAAAGATACAGGACTTGGTCGAGAGAGTTTATATAAAACATTTGCAAAAGGTTCAAGCCCGAAGTTTGATACAGTTTTAAAAGTACTTAACTCTTTTGGTGTAAAACTAAAAGCGATTGCGTAGAAATAAATGAGTTTATCTCAAAATGTGATAAGTTTAATAGTATAAATTCAACTAGTCGCAAAATGCGACCAGTTTAAAAGCTTATCACATGTTGTAATAACCTAAAATTGCATTCTGGAATACTTTTAAATCAATCAAAAATTTAACGATATGATATTTCTATAAAACTAGGGAGTATCATAATGGAAAAGGATTCAAAACTTTTAGAAAATATAATAGTAGATGATAAAATATTTGTTATTCGTGGTATACAAGTGATGATTGATAAAAACTTGGCAGAGCTTTATCAAGTTGAGACAAGACGACTTATGGAACAGGTAAAAAGAAATAAAGAACGATTTGACATTGATTTTATGTTTCAGCTTACGCAAGAGGAGTTCGATAACTTGAAGTCGCAAAATGCGACATCAAGTTGGGGAGGTACTAGAAAATTGCCATATGCCTTTACAGAACAAGGTGTTTATATGTTAGCAACGGTATTAAAAAGTGGTATTGCAGTTGATGTTACAAAACAAATTATGCGAACTTTTGTAAAGATGAAAAATCAATCAGTTCCATATTTTGACATTATTAAACGACTAGAAAAGCTAGAAACAGAAGATAAAAAAACGAAAGAGTTATTACAAAAAGTTGTTCAAGTTGTAACAAATATGAATGAGATACAAGGTGAA
Organism: Arcobacteraceae bacterium; assembly: GCA_028375605.1. Lineage (GTDB taxonomy): Bacteria > Campylobacterota > Campylobacteria > Campylobacterales > Arcobacteraceae > JAIOSF01. The sequence goes on along the minus strand of JAONGR010000001.1, from coordinate 6,678 downwards.
GCTAAAGAGGGTACGAGAAGAATAGGCTTTATAAATTAATGTATTTTAGAAATACTAAAGTATAATAAAACAATTTTAAAAAGAGAGTATATATCATGACTAAATTAATTTCAATATTTCTAATCATTTCCATTTCATGTTTTGCAAAAACAGATTTTTCCAAAACCTCTATTTCATTAGACTATGCACAAGTGATAAAAGTGAAGACATCACAAAGAGCTAACGGTAGTTATTGTTTTGATGTAACAGTAAGACACAACGACACAGGCTGGGATCATTATGCAAATGAGTGGAAAGTAACAGATATGAAAGGTAATACCTTAGCTACAAGAATATTAGCCCATCCTCATGTAAATGAACAGCCTTTTACAAGAGGTTTATGTGGTATAAATATCCCAAAAAATGTATCAAAAGTTAAAGTAGAGGCAAAGTGTAATAAGCATGGTTATGGAAGACAATCGTATGTAGTTAATATTAAAAAGAAATATTAGGTAAAATTTCTTTTTAATATATTTGAGTTATTGTAAAATCTCTTCTAAACTAACTTTAATTTTTGCAGGATCTGAAAAGTGATCTACTTTTGCTTTAAACTTACCCTCTTTATCAAAAAGATAGATAAATGATGTATGTGATACAGAGTATCCCATAGCAGAGTTTTCTAGCTCTATTTTTTTATAGTATGATTTATATCGAGCAGTTATATCATCTATATTTGTTGTAGTAGATGTAGCTCCTTGAAAATTAGGATGAAAGTATTGTGCGTATGCTTTAAGATTTTTAGGTGTATCTCTATCTGGATCGACACTGATAAAAAGTCCTACGAAATCTTTTGTTTTTTCTTTTGGAAATTCATTTAGCGCAGCTGCTAGCGAGCTAAGTGAAGTAGGGCATACATCGGGACAATAGGTATAACCGAAGTATACAGCTAAAGCCTTTCCTTTAAAGCTCTCTTTTGTTATTTTACCATCTATACTATTGACCGTAAAGTCGTATTTTTTTTGTTCTTTATAGTCATCTACATAAGGTTTGATGATTATGATTAACATCACTGCAACTAAAATACTAACAATTATTTTAAAAAAATTATTCATTTATATATCCGTTTTAAATTGGAATCTAGCTCCAATAGTTTTATCTATTTTTTCTATTCTGATTTCTGCATTCCATTGCATATCTCCAACAGGACAGGTAGGTAATGTACCTATAGCTTCATAGTTACCATTGCCGAGATTTTTAATAGGAAGGTTAAAATCACCCATAAACATATTTGTAGCATAAATATTGAGTTTTAAGTTTTCTAAGTTTGGATTGTTACTTTTGATAGAAAATTTCATCTCTTCCATAAGTGGTATTGATTTTGGTGAGATATCTAGTTCAAAAGTAGTGTCGTCTTGGATTGTTATTTTACATGCTGAATTATGTAAATCACAGCTTTTTTCTTGTGTGATGAATTTTGCTTCACCTTTAAATGACTGATACAGAGCATTGAAGTCTATTAAAAAATAGCCTACAACTACTACAAGTACAATACCAATAGCAAGTATCGTACTTTTTATATCATCTTTTTTTTCTTCTGAAGAGTTCACTTCGAGTTAGTGTTTCATATTATGGTGCATTTTACTATGATCCATATTTTTATGATTCATCCCACTCATTACAGTTTTTATAGGAGCTGTAATAGTTTTTGTTTCTCCATTTGCAAACTTTAAAGTAAATGTAACATTTTCTCCAGATTTTAGAGGATGTTTTAGCCCAATAAACATAACATGATATCCACCTGGTTTAAGTGAAACAGTTTCTTTTTTCGGAACTACTATTTGAGGAACTTGGTACATTTTCATCACACCATTTTTCATATCATGAGTATGAAGTTCTACGGCTTTTGCAATTGTTGAAGATGCTTTTACTACCGCTCTATTTTTAGAAGTAGTGTTTTTTATTGTCATAAAAGCAGCAGAGTTAGGAAGACCTGGTGGTGTTGCTCTTACATAAGCATCTGTAATTTCAATGTTTGAAGCCAATAATGTTGAAGCACTGAAAAGCGCTATAGTGAGTAGTTTTTTCATAATATTCCTTTTGTTTTTTAATTATATAGTGTCACTGTTAATTAAGTGTTAATCAGTCTTCACAAAGTTCAATTGCTATTTTTAAAAAGCTTGTATATGCTACATTATCAAAGGTCAGTGAATCATGTAGATTTGACTTCATTTTATCTAACGCTTTAGTATAGTTTTCATAAAACTCAAAGCTAGGTTTTGGTTTATAAATGCAATTATCAAGTTCGAAATATTTGATTATCATTTTTGTAGTTGTAGGTTTGATAAAGTATTCACTATGTCTATTTATACAGTATGGAGCTACACTTACTATAGTCCATTTTGCTAGTTTATATTCAGCCAAGAATTCAACTAATCCCTCAAATCCTTCTTTTTTATTTCCATATAATAGTTCGTATATTTCGATACTAAGCATATCTTTCTCATAAGAGTTTAATGACGCAATGGCATCTTTTAATTTGAGTTTGTCAAACAACGAAACCATAACTGATTTTTGAATTGTTTTAAAAAAACCTTCGATAAGAAGATTTGGATTTGAAAAGTTTTCTTTTTTAAGTACCTCTTTTGCAAACTCTTCTAGTTTTTCTGGATTAAACTTTTTTATTTGTGGGAAAAAGGATTCATCTTCAAAACCTTGGGGATATCTTTCTAAAAACTCTGATTCTAAGTCTTTTAATTTTTCTAAATTCATCTTTACTCACTAGTTTACTTTTTTTAATGAGTAATTATATCATATAAATTTGTTTTAAACTTATTCATTTATAATCGGCATTATAAAATTCAAATGAAAGAATAACAATGACATTCAGTACAAAACACAATACTATAACAAAAGAAAACATAAATGAGATGGTTATCACATTTTATACAAAAATTCTAAAAGAAGATGGTGAAGTAGCAAAAGTTTTTAAAGATAAACTAGGTGATGATATTAATAATGACCATTGGCAAGAGCATATCGTAATTTTAACAAAATTTTGGTGTATGATTGGTTTGCAAGATACTGAGTATCAAGGTAATCCAATGAGAGCACATTTTGATTTACCATTAAGTAGAGAAAAATTTGGAGAATGGATGGTGATGTTTTTTCAAGTGATCGATACTTTATATGAACCAGAACTTGGAATTATTTTTAAAACACGAGCAGAAAACATAGCTTCAAATTTTATGCGAAACCTACAACTCTAAGAGATATATAAAATAAATATTAAATTTAAATATTAAAATTAAAAATAAATTATAATTAACCATTATTAAGTATAATTTATATACGCCACAAAACGTAATATCAATTTTCCCCTAAAGTTTAATTGAGTACGTCGTCTTTAAAGTCACTTGTAAGGTGGTGACTTTAAGATTAAAAACTATTTTTAAAGCTCTTAAATATAATCTCTTTATGATTTGTACCTGTATCAGAATTTAAAATCATATTTACAAAATCATCATTTAAAAAACTATTATAAAATTTTTCTATTTTTGGATATGTATAACTTTTTTTCATAGTTTTATATAAGTATGCTTTACTTATATAAAGTTGCATAAGTATATAGAGAGAGAAAGTAAGCATAGTTACTACTTCGAGAAAAGTAAACATCTTTGCGAAAAAAGTTCTGACTTTTGTATTTTGCATAAATTTATTTGAAAATGCAAAAATATATTTCCATCCAAAATAAAGTATAAGAATATTTACAACAAAAGATATCAAAATAAGTGTAGTATATGTATCTGCTTTAGTAATAAGAAATTTTTGTAAAAAAATAGCTGTATATCCTGCAAGTTTAGCACTTAAAGTGATTGCCATAAATATTTTAAAATATTCAAATATTTTGATATATATTCTTTTTTCATAACTTATTTTTGTCAATAAAATAATAGCTATAATAAATATTAAATCAATAGAGTTATAAAAATTTACCACTGTATTTCTTTTTTACCTAGTGATTTTAAAATTGCATTAGATTTTGAAAAATGCTGACAACCAAAAAAACCACGGTATGAAGAAAGTGGGCTAGGATGAGGTGATGTTAAAATATGATGTTTTGTTTCATCAATGATTTTAGTTTTTTTAATAGCAGGTGCTCCCCATAAAATAAAGATGACATCTTTATTATTTTCTGAAATATATTTAATGATATTATCAGTAAAAGTTTCCCAGCCTTTTTTCTTATGAGAGTTAGCAGAACTATCTTCTACAGTTAATACTGTATTGATAAGTAATACACCTTGTTTTGCCCAAGGTGTTAAATCACCATCATCACATAAAGAATTTCCTATATCAGAATGTACCTCTTTTAATATATTTACCATTGAAGGTGGATTTTTAAGCTCACTAGGTGTAGAAAAAGCAAGCCCTTGAGCTTGCTTTGGTTGATGATAAGGATCTTGTCCTAAAATAACAACTTTTAAATTTTCATAAGATGTTAACTCAAAAGCTAAAAATATTTTATCTTTTGGCGGATAAACTTTAGTTTCCTTATATCTCTTTTGTATAAACTCGTTTAAAAGTTTATAATACCCTTTCTCTTTTTCTTTTTGAATAATTTTATTCCAAGTAGTCATTACGTTATTTTAAACTATTTGATGTAGTAATATATTTGTATTCTGATATCTTTGTCCATTCTCTAGCTTTTTTTAGATAGTTTTGTTGTGATTTATAAATCTCTTTAAATAGGGGACTATCTTTTGAATACTTTGCAATCACTTCATCTGTAGATTTTTTCATTGCTATTAATACTTCATCTGGAAATGTTTTGATTTTTATATTTGGAAATTCTGTTTTCATTTGTTTCCATGCCTCAACATTAGCATTGAAATAGGCTGTATTCATCTCTGAAGTAGCAACTTTCATTGCTACTTTTAAAATAGTTTTGTATGTTTGAGGAAGTTTATTAAATGCTTTTTGATTTACAAAAAAATGCATTTCAGCTGCTGGTTCTTGCCATCCTGTATAATAATAAGGTGCAATTTTATGAAATCCCATCTTTATATCAAGACCTGGATTGACAAATTCTGCTGCATCAATTGTTCCTCTATCTAACGCTGTATATAATTCTCCTGCAGGTATGTTTGTAACATTTACACCAAGTTTAGATAATACCTCTCCTGCTAGACCTGGGATTCTCATTTTGAGACCTTGCAAATCATTTAGATTTTTTATCTCTTTTTTGAACCAACCTCCCATTTGTACTCCAGTATTTCCAGCAGGATAAGAATCGATTCCAAACTTATCGTATACTTTTTTGGTAAGTTCTTCTCCTCCTCCATAATAATACCAACCGTATTGTTCTGCATTGTTAAGTCCAAAAGGTGCTGTTGTTAGTAAAGTTGTAGCGATATCTTGACCTTTATAATAGTAAGAGCTAGTATTTCCCATTTCATAAATATTGTTTTTTACCATGTCCAATATTCCTAATGGTGCTTTATGTGTATTTTTCCCATGAACTTTAATAATAAATTTTCCATTTGTCATCTCTTTAACTAAAGATGAAACTCTTAATGGCACTGTACTGATAGGTGTAAGTGATTTTGGCCAAGACATGGCAAGTTTCCATTTTACTGTTTTATTTTCAGATGCATGAACAGTAAGTAACATAGTAGTAGATAGTAGTAAAATTGTTTTTAGTAGTTTTTTCATAATATTCCTTTATAAATAAAATGAATTATATCTATTGCGTACTAAAATATTTCATAACTAATACAAAAAAACAATAGTTTTAAAAGTAAAAATAAGATATTGTTATAAAAAATTTCTTTATTTAAAGAGACTAAGGTGAAAAATGACAGAGTTAATTTTTAGATATATCCATTTTATTGGAATTATGAGTGTAAGTGCTACATTGGTTATGCAACATTTGATAATCTCTCCTGAGATAACAAAACAAGAGTTAAAAAAAATAGTATTTCTTGATGTGATTTATTGGATTAGTATAGTCCTAACTTTAGTTGCTGGTTTAGTATTGTTACTAGGAGTAGGAAAAGATGTAAGTTTTTATTTGAGTAATAAAGATTTTCATATTAAATTGACACTCTTTTTAGTTGTGATTTTACTAGCTATTTATCCTACCCTATTTTTACGAAAAAGTAAAAAAGGTACAGAAGAGTTTATTAAAATGCCAAAAGTAATTATTATGTTAATAAGAATGCAATTATTATTGGTATTTATTATCCCTTTCTTTGGTGTACTTATAGCTAGAGGTCAATAATAAATATTAGAGTTTGATGACATAAACACCTTCAAACTCTACACATACTTCACCATTTTCAATAATCTGAGATTTGATATTGAGTGAAGCACTTCCTTTTTTTTCTAATTTTTCTTTTAAAATTTGTATCTCTTCTTTATGTGGTTTTATCGTATGACAAATAATATTTTGAGTAACAGGCTTTAAGTATCTGTTTTCATTTTTAATTACAACAATATTTTTACTATCAAATCCAAGTTCTTGAGATACAAGCCAACAAAGACTCCATGAAGATATAATAGTAATTGTACTTAGACTTCCACCAAAAGCTGTCCCTTTATCATTTATATTTACATCTAATGGGGCTGTAGTTATTAGTTTATTATCATTATATTCTTGTATTTTTAGTTGCATGAATTTAGTAAGCGGTATTTCTTTAT